>RFGD01000339.1 GCA_003696705.1 Alphaproteobacteria bacterium
ATCAGGCAAGGATCAGAGACGATTTCCCCTGTCTTCGCCTTGCATCGGATCCTAATTGCAGCACGCAAGCGAAGTGATCGCACCGCAGGTGCCGGTGCCACGCCATGACAGGAGAGCAAAGATGACCGGAAACCCGTTCGGGCCGAAAGGCTGGACACCCGAGCGCATGGGGACGCTTTCAGGCAAGACATATCTCATAACCGGCGCGAACTCCGGCACCGGTTTCGAAGCGGCGCGCGTCCTTCTTTCGAAAGGCGCCGAAGTCGTGATGCTGAACCGCAACGCCGAAAAGTCCGACGCGGCCGTTGCCCGGCTTCGGCAGGAATTCGGCGCGGCGGCGCCGGTGCGGTTCATTCGCATGGACCTTGGCGCGCTCGCCAGTGTGCGCGAGGCCGCCGCCGAGGTTCTGAAAACCGTCCCGACGATCGACGCGCTGATCTGCAACGCCGCCATCGCGCAGGTGCCGGAACGGGTCCTGACCGTGGACGGTTTCGAAAGCCAGCTTGGCGTCAATCACATGGGCCATTTCGCGCTCTGCGGGCTTCTCTACGACCGGATCGAGCAATCCCGCGGCCGGATCGTCGTCGTCGGCAGCGCCGCCTATCGCATGGGATTGCGCCGGATCAAGTTCGAGGATCTGAACTTCGATCGCGACTATACCGCCTGGAACGCCTATGCCCAAAGCAAGCTGGCCCAGCTCATGTTCGCCTTCGAATTGCAACGCCGCACGATGGCCGCCGGAAGACCGGTCGGCGTCTACGCGTGCCACCCCGGCGCGGCGCGCACCGGCTTGCAGGACTCGTTCGGGCTCAGGGACCGGCTCTTGTGGGCCGTCCTGAAATGGGTCGTGGCACAGCCGGCCGAAAGGGGTGCCTGGCCCGAGCTCATGTGCGCAACCGAGGCCGCGCTGAAACCCGAGACGCTTTACGGGCCGACGCGGCGCGGCGAGACCGTCGGTCCCGTCGGCGAGTGCCGGCTCGACCCCATCGCGCTCGACCGCGAGGCCGCGGCACGGCTGTGGAAGATCTCGGAAGAGAAGACGGGCGTCAGCTGGCCCCTGTAGGTCGGCCAGCCCGTCGGCGCGCGGGGTCCGGGCCTGGCCCGGACCTGCGCCGCGGCCCTACTCGCCCCAGCGCGTCCAGGGAAACGGCTTTTCCTCGGAGGCGCCGGCCAGGAACCGCGCCGCCTTCCGAAGCCACGCGCCCATCGCGTCGCCGAAGGCTGCAATCTCGGCATTGCGCCGCCGCGCGAACACCATCCAGCCGAACTGAAGAACGGCCGCGACGACGATCACGATCTCGGCCACGCGCATCAGAAGGGCCACAACCAGCATGACAAGGCCCCGCATCCATGGATTCGGCAGCGGCGCAAAGCTTTCCTCCGGACGGCCTTCGCCAGCCATCTCGCCCGTCTCGTCACGCTCGGTCATGTCTCGGTCGCTCCTCAGAATGCGGCCACGTCGGCGAAACGCTCGGGCAGTTCGCGGACGGGCGTGTTGACAAGGTCCTTGTCGACCTCGGCGTAGATCTTCTCGGCCAGCGGCCCCATGCGCCCGCGCAGCTCGCCCAGCATCTTCGGCGGCGCGGCGACGACGATCCGATGATAGCCGCCCTTGTCCCAGAGCTTCTTCAACCGCTCGGCGACAACATCGGCAAACTCGCGGCGCTTGTGCTCGCGCTCGGGCGTGTCGGGATCGAAGGCGTGCCGACCCATGCCCGGCGCGGCGGTGTTGCGGCCCGGATCATCGGCGAATTCATGGGCTTCGGGGTTCAGGACGTCGATGGTGACGCTTGCCACCTCCTCAAGCCCCTTGCCGACGCCCTCGTTCTTCATGAATTTCGCTTCGCCCTCGCTTGCAATCACGACAAGTGTGCGAGTGGGTCTCATGGTCGTTGCCTCCGTGAAGCTTGTTCATCCTCGATATGGACCACGACTAGCGCCGTTCAAGGTCGCGTGAATTGACCTTGCGCAAGGACCGTCGAATAACGAAGGCCCAAACGACATGCGCCCGGGAAAATGCCCGTCCTTCGATCGGGCGCTTTCCCGGGCGCATGTCGGGCCACCCCGTGGCCGGTCAGGCGACCGGCTCGAGCATGCCCTTTTCCCTGGCCAGTTCCTTCATCCGCTTCTGAAGCTTCTCGAAGGCGCGCACCTCGATCTGGCGGATGCGCTCGCGGCTGACGCCGTACTTGCCCGACAGATCCTCGAGCGTCACCGGCTCGTCCGACAGGCGCCGCTGCGTCAGGATATCCCGCTCGCGCTCGTTCAGGACCGACATCGCTTCGCTCAGAAGCTGCATGCGCGTCTCGAACTCGTCGCGCTCGGCGATCTCCTCTTCCTGGTTGGCCGTTTCATCGGTCAGCCAGTCCTGCCATTCGGTGGCGCTGTCGGCGTCCGACCCGACCGTCGCGTTGAGCGAGGCATCCCCGCCCGACAGGCGTCGGTTCATCGAGATGACCTCGTCCTCGGTCACGCCAAGGTCATGGGCGATGCGCTCGACGTTCTCGGGGCGCATGTCGCCTTCCTCGAGCGCGCCGATCCGGGCCTTTGCCTTGCGCAGGTTGAAGAACAGCTTCTTCTGCGCCGAGGTCGTGCCCAGTTTCACCAGGCTCCACGACCGCAGGATGTATTCCTGGATCGCGGCCCGGATCCACCACATCGCATAGGTCGCCAGCCGGAACCCCTTTTCCGGATCGAAGCGCTTCACGGCCTGCATCAGGCCGACGTTCGCCTCGGAAATCACCTCGGCCTGCGGCAGCCCGTAGCCGCGATAGCCCATCGCGATCTTGGCCGCCAGACGCAGATGGCTGGTGACCAGCTTGTGCGCGGCCTCGGTGTCCTGATGGTCGACCCAGCGCTTGGCCAGCATGTATTCCTCTTCAGGTTCGAGCATCGGAAACTTCCGAATCTCCTGAAGATAGCGGTTCAGACCGCCTTCCGGCGTCGGCGCCGGCAATTTTCCAAAGTTACTCATGATCCTGCCCCCCTTTCCTCGGGTTTTCGTACCCGTAGCCGGGAACATATAGTGAACTGAACCAATCGGTTCAAGTCCTCGACAGAACTTTCTTGCCGCTTCGTGCCAAGGTTACGCCACCCGCGTGCGCGGGTTCCAGTGATTCGGCCGCTCCCTCACCGGCTTGTGTGCAATTGTTTCAGGACACCCCGCCCTGGCCGTCGCCGCGCAGGACGGCGACAAGTTCGGCCATGTCTGCAGGCAGCGGCGCCTCGAAACGCATTTCCTGGCCCGTGGCCGGGTGACGAAACCCCAGGGTCCGTGCGTGCAGCGCCTGGCGTGGAAAGTCGAGAAGCGCCTGCCGCGCCGCTTCCGAAAGCGCCCCCTTCGGCACCTTTCGCCGACTGCCATAGACCGGGTCGCCCACCAGCCCGTGGCCGGCATAGGCCATGTGGACGCGGATCTGATGGGTGCGCCCCGTCTCGAGCCAGCAGTCCACCAGCGACGCCACGCCCGGGCGACCGAAAGCCTCGATCACGCGCGCCCGCGTCACCGCGCGCCGGCCGCCGTGGAAGGTCACCGCCATGCGCTGGCGGTCGTGACGGCTGCGCTCGATGCCGGTGCGGATGACCAGGACGTTGCCGGGTTCGAAGTCCACGCCCCGAAGACCGCGAAGTCGCGCGTCGCCGGCATCCGGCACGCCGTGAACGACCGCGCTGTAGTGACGATGGACGCTGTGGCGCGCGAACTGCTCGGCAAGGCCCGCGTGCGCCCGGTCGGTCTTGGCGACGACGAGGACGCCGGACGTGTCCTTGTCGATCCGGTGCACGATGCCGGGACGCTCGACCCCGCCGACGTGCAGGATCCCCGGCCCGCAGTGGGCCAGAAGCGCGTTGACGAGCGTGGCCGAGGGCGAACCCGGCGCCGGATGCACGACCATGCCGGCCGGCTTGTTGACGACTATGATGTCTTCGTCCTCGTAAAGGATGTCGAGGGCGATCGGCTCGGGTTCGATCGACGTCGGGGCGGCCTCGGGCACATGGATCAGCCAGCGCTCGCCCGGGACGGGGCGATGGGTAAGGTCGGTAATGACCTCTCCGTCGCGTTCCACCCGGCCCTCGCCGATCAGCCGCGCAATGCGCGTGCGGGAAAGATGCGCGCCCTCTGGCACATCGCGCGCCAAGGCCTTATCAAGGCGCGCAGGCGGATCGGGGGCGATCCAGACCTCGACGACAGAGCCTGAAGGCAGGGACATGGACAGAACCCCAGAACCGGAACCGTCCCACATCCGCTATCTGCGGATCATGGTGACGGTGCTGACCGCAACGATGATCGGCGGTCTTCTAACGATCATCGTCCTCATTGTCATTCGCTTTCCCAGGGTCATCAATCTTGGCCGCGCGCCCCTGCCCGAGACGATCGAATTGCCCGAGGGCACCCGTGCGACCGCCTTCACCCAGGGCGAGAAGTGGTTCGCGGTCGTCACCGACGACGACCGCATCCTCGTCTTCGACCGCGAGAGCGGTGCGCTTGTCCAGACCGTGACGATCCGCCGGCCCGACTGACCGGCCCATTTTCCGACCGACGGCGGCGAAGGCGCAACCCCGGCACACCCCCGGACGCGAGCCAGGCGTAGCCGCGGCAAGGTGTCGGCACAGTCGGGGAAGGAAGGGTGGTACCGCCTCCCCGGCTCGAACGGGGGACCTCTGGATCCACAATCCAGCGCTCTAACCAGCTGAGCTAAGGCGGCACTGAGGGGCGATTTACTCTTGCCGCGTGGCGAATGCAAGGGCCTATCTGGGCCGCCGGGCGCCCCGTGCCGGCGGCCCAGCCCCTTGATGTCCCGCCGGACATTGGATAGCGAGCACGCATCCTGCCGCCGACGGCGGGGCCCTGGCAGAAAGGTGACG
>RFGD01000340.1 GCA_003696705.1 Alphaproteobacteria bacterium
GCCGGCCGCCGTTTCGATCCTCGCTCGGGTCTTCCGATCTGCGACGACAATTTCCCGCCGGGAAGCGTCGTGGGCGAGTATCAGACCTCGACCCCGGGCATCCGCGATTTCGTGCCCGGCGGCTGATCCGGGTTGTCTGGCCACGGTGCGAACCACACTGAAAGGGGCCGCGCGATGGCGCGGCCCTTGTCATTTCGCAACATCGCGCCTTCCTGAGTGCACTTGTCTTGAATGTGAGCGCGCGAATTGGCACCTTGATGTCAAACGCCAGCCAATGGAGCAGTACTTGGCGACACATACCCTTGGCCAGACCGATATCCCCGTCGAGATCCACGAGACCGCGCTCGAGTTTCCCGACAACCGGCTTCTGATCGACCTTTGCGGCGAGCACGACCGAAACCTGGCCCAGATCGAGAATCTTCTCGATGTGCAGATCGTGCGGCGCGGAAACCGTCTGGCCATTGCGGGGGATGCGGCCGACCGGGCAGCCGAGGTCCTGGGCGGACTTTACGCGCGGCTCGAACGCGGGCGGGGCGTGACGCCTGCCGACATCGAATCCGTGGTCCGCATGGGTGTGGCGCGCGACGAGGCGGCGAGCGCCTCGGCCGACCAGCTCGAGATGTTCGATGGCTCGGCCGTCGAGATCCGCACCCGCAAGAAGACGGTCGAACCCCGCACCGAGGCCCAGCGGGACTACGTGCGCGCGCTGTTCTCGAACGATCTGGCCTTCGGGATCGGCCCGGCCGGCACGGGCAAGACCTATCTTGCCGTCGCGGTCGGGGTGTCGATGTTCATCGACGGTCAGGTTGACCGCATCATCCTCAGCCGCCCTGCCGTCGAGGCCGGCGAACGCCTTGGCTTCCTGCCCGGCGACATGAAGGAAAAGGTCGACCCCTACATGCAGCCGCTCTACGACGCGCTGAACGACTTTCTGCCGGGCAAGCAGGTGACCAAGCTGATCGAGGACAAGCGGATCGAGATTGCGCCGCTGGCCTTCATGCGCGGGCGAACGCTGTCGAACGCCTTCGTCGTCCTGGACGAGGCGCAGAACGCGACGGCGATGCAGATGAAGATGTTTCTGACCCGCCTTGGCGAGGGGTCGCGCATGGTCGTCACGGGCGACCGAAGCCAGGTCGACCTGCCAAGGGGCGTGGCCAGCGGTCTTGCCGACGCCGAGCGCCGCCTCAGCGGGGTCGAGGGCGTCGCCTTCCGCTACTTCACGGCGCGCGACGTGGTCCGCCACCCGCTGGTCGCCCGGATCATCGACGCCTACGAGCGCGACCCCGCCGATGGCCGAGATTGACGTTCTCGTCGAAGACGCGCGGTGGGACCGGCTGGGCATCGAGGATCTTGCGCGCCGCGCGGTCGATGCCGCGCTTGTGGCTGCGGGCCTTGATCCGTCGCGTTTTTCGGTATCGGTCCTTGCGTGTGACGACGCACGAATCGCCGAGCTGAATGCCACCTTCCGCGGCAAGGAGGGGCCGACGAACGTCCTGTCCTGGCCGTCAGCCCCGCGCGAGGCCGCAGAAGATGGCGAAATGCCCGCACTTCCGGCCCCGTCCGAAGGCGAGGTCGAGGAACTCGGCGACATCGCCATCGCCTGGGAAACGGCGGTGCGCGAAGCGCAGGAGGCCGGCAAGCCCCCCGCCGACCATGTCACGCATCTTCTGGTGCACGGGTGCCTTCACCTGTTGGGCTTCGACCACATCCGTGACAAAGATGCGGCGCTCATGGAAGCGATCGAGGTCCGGGCCCTTGCCGCCTTGGGGATTGCCAACCCATATGAGGAAGAGTGAATTTGTCTGCGCCGTCGGCGCGAAGTTCTTGGAAAGGATAGATGGCACAAGTGACCGAGGGGTCCTCTATCGCGGCGCGAGGCGCGCGGGCCCCTGAAGAGGCAGAGGAAGGCGGAAGTCTGGCTAGGCTTCTGCGCTGGTTTTCCGGAAAGCGATTTTCCGTCAGTTCCGAGCGTCACGAGCGGACAGAACCCGCCGTGGGCACCGCGGTGGGGACGGGGCGTCTGCGTGCGCTGCGCGTCGAGGACGTTGCCATCCCGAGGGCCGAGATCGTCGCGGTTCCCGTCGACATCACCTTGCAGGGGCTGGTCGAAACATTCCGCGAGAGCGGATATTCTCGGCTTCCGGTCTATCGTGGGACCCTCGACAAGCCGGTGGGCCTTGTCCACCTCAAGGACCTGGCGCTGAAATACGGTTTCAACGGGGGCGGGGCCGATTTCAATCTCAAGTCCATCCTTCGCCCCCTTCTCTATGTGCCCCCGTCCATGAGCGTCGCGGTGCTTCTTCAGAAGATGCAGACCGAACGCACGCACATGGCGCTGGTCATCGACGAATACGGTGGCGTCGACGGGCTTGTCACCATCGAGGACCTGATCGAGGAGATCATCGGCGAGATCGAGGACGAGCACGACCTTGCCGAGGCGCCGCCCTGGGTGCGCGAAGCCCCGGGGTGCTATCTCGTTCAGGCCAAGGTCCCGCTCGAGGAGTTCGAACGAGAGCTTGGCGTGCGCCTCGTGACCCCCGAGGTCGGCGAAGAGGTCGACACGCTTGGCGGTCTTGTCTTCATGCTCATGGGGCATGTGCCGTCGCGCGGCGAGGTGGTCGAACATCCCTCGGGCGTGGTGTTCGAGGTCGTCGAGGCCGATCCGCGGCGGATCAAGCGTATCCGCGTTCGCGTGCCGGGGGCAGACGGCTGTGGCGACGACGGGGCATCCCGGGAAAGCCCGCCCGGCGAATGACCGGATTGGTCGGACTGATACCGCGTCGCCGGTCGGCCCGGCTCGGCCTTGCCGCGGCGGGCGGGCTTCTGGCGGCCGCGGGCCAGGCGCCGCTCGGTGCTTGGTGGCTGGCCCTTCCCGGGTATGCCCTGGGCATTTGCGTGATCGCGGCGACGCGCGGGTGGCGGCGGCGGGCGGCGGCCGGCTGGATCTTCGGGGCGGTCTTCTTCTCGGCCACCATGTTCTGGATCGTCGAGCCCTTCATGGTCGAGCCGGAACGCCACGGCTGGATGGCGCCCTTCGCACTCGTCTTCCTGTCCGCGGGGCTTGCGCTGTTCTGGGCGCTGGGCGGCGCACTCTCGGCCGCAGTGGGCGGCGGCGGTCCGGGCGTCGCGCTGGCGCTCGTTGCGGCCGAGGCCTTGCGTGGCCATCTCTTCGGCGGCTTTCCCTGGGCGTTGCCGAGCCATGTCTGGGTGGACACCCCGGTGGCTCAGGCCGCTTCGGTCGTCGGGCCGTGGGGACTTCTGTTTCTGACCCTGGGCGCGCTGGGCCTGCCCGTCACGGCGCCGCGCCCCGCCCTTGCCGCGGTCGGCGTCCTGGCGCTTGGCGCCGCGCTTTGGCTCTGGGGCGAAGCGCGGCTCGGCCTGCCACGGCCTTCCCCCGATGACGGTCGCCCGATCGTGCGCATCGTCCAGCCCAACGCGGAACAGCACCTGAAATGGCGGCCGGAACATGCGACGGAGTATTTCGCGCGCCAGCTCGAACTTTCCCGGGCGCCGGGGCCGAACGGGTCGCGCCCCGATCTCGTCGTCTGGCCCGAGACGGCGATCCCATGGCTTCTGAACGACGCCGAGGTGCCCCTCGAGATGATGGCTGCGGCGGCGGGCGCACCCGTTGCCTTCGGAGTTCAGCGCCGCGAGGGCGCGCGCTATTTCAACAGCCTTGCCGTGATGGGTGCGGACGGTACCGTGAAGGCGGTGTATGACAAGGCGCATCTTGTGCCCTTTGGCGAGTTCGTTCCCCTTGGGGATCTTGCGGCGCGGTTCGGGATTCATGGACTCGCCGCGCAAGAAGGCGCGGGATACACGCCCGGGCCGGGCCCCGAGATCCTTTCGGTGCCCGGTGTCGGCAGTTTCCGGCCCCTGGTCTGTTACGAGGCGATCTTCCCCGCCGAGGTCGCGGCCATGCCCGCCCGCCCCGATTTCCTTCTTCAGGTCACCAACGACGGCTGGTTCGGCCGCATCGCCGGTCCGCAGCAGCACCTTGCCCAGGCGCGCATGCGGGCCATCGAACTGGGGCTGCCGCTTGTGCGGGCCGCGAACACGGGGATCTCGGCCGTCTTCGGCCCGAAGGGCGAGGTCCTTGGCATGCTTGGGATCGGAGAGGTCGGCCATCTGGACCGGGCATTGCCCCGGGCCCTTCCGCCAACCATATATGCGCGTGTCGGCGACATGCCCTTCTGGCTTGTCCTTGGCGGCTGTCTGGTGCTGGCCGGGGCAATTCGAAGAAAGAGGCATTGACGCGGGCCCCTGACCCCATTAACGGGGTTCGATACGCCGCCACAACGGCTTCCTGGCGTGGCGGAGCTGAACCAATGGAGCACCCTTCATGTCACGTTCGAACTTTCTTTTCACCTCAGAGTCGGTCTCCGAGGGACACCCCGACAAGGTCTGCGACCGCATTTCGGACGCCGTCCTCGACGCCTTCCTGGCGGCTGACGAGCATTCGCGCGTCGCCTGCGAAACCTTCGCGACGACCGATCGTGTCGTCATCGGCGGCGAGGTGCGCGGCCCCTCGAGCGTGATCAAGCAGGTCGAGGAGATCGCCCGCGCCTGCGTGCGCGACATCGGCTACGAGCAGAAGGGGTTCCACTGGGCCAACATGAAGGTCGAAAGCTACCTCCACGCCCAGTCCGATGACATCGCGCAGGGCGTCGACCGCGCGGCGGATGCCGGGGACCAGAGCGAAGGCGCCGGTGACCAGGGGATCATGTTCGGCTATGCCGTGAACGAGACGCCCGAACTGATGCCGGCCCCCATCCAGTATGCCCACGCCATCCTGCGCCGGCTCGCAAGGGCCCGGAAGAACGGCGAGGATGGCGCCGGGGTTCTTGGCCCGGACGCCAAGTCGCAGCTGACGATCCGCTACGAGGACGGGCGCCCCGTCGCGGTCGACACAATTGTCCTGTCGACCCAGCATCTGGACGAAAACCTCACGTCGGATGACGTGCGCGCCATCGTCGAACCCTTCGTGCGCGAGGTCCTGCCCGAGGGCTGGCTCACCAACTCGACGAAGTGGTGGGTCAACCCGACGGGCAAGTTCGTCATCGGCGGCCCGGACGGCGACGCCGGGCTTACCGGGCGCAAGATCATCGTCGATACCTATGGCGGCGCGGCGCCGCACGGCGGCGGGGCCTTCTCGGGCAAGGATCCGACCAAGGTCGACCGCTCGGCCGCCTATGCGGCCCGTTACCTGGCAAAGAACATCGTGGCGGCGGGGCTTGCCACGCGCTGCACGTTGCAGCTTTCCTATGCGATCGGCGTCGCCAAGCCGCTGTCGGTCTATGTCGACACCCACGGCACCGGCACCGTCGACGAGTCGCGGATCGAGAAGGCGGTGCCCGAGGTCATGGACCTGTCGCCGCGCGGCATCCGCACGAAGCTCGAGCTGAACAAGCCGATCTATCAGCGTACGGCGGCCTATGGCCACTTCGGGCGCCAGCCCGACGAAGACGGTGGCTTCTCGTGGGAGCGCACCGACCTTGTCGACGCGCTCCGCGCCGCGGTGGGCTGAACCGACCGGCGGGCGCCGGCGGCCCCGGAGACGGGCGGCCGGCGCCCCGACCAGATCACAACGGGGGGTCCAGGTGGCCGGCAGGGTTCATCCCGCGCGACGGAACTTCCACGGGCGGCGGCATGGCAAGTCGTTGCGTGCGTCGCAACGCGCCTATCTCGAGCACGACCTTCGGGCGCTGCGCGTGCCCGGGGTGGAGTGGGACGAGAACCCCGAACGCCGCCCGATCGACCCGGCCACCCTGTTCGGGGACGACCGTCCGGTCTGGCTCGAGGTGGGTTTTGGCGGCGGCGAGCACATGGTGCATCAGGCGGCGCGCAATCCCGATGTGGGCATCATCGGCTGCGAGCCGTTCATCAACGGTGTGGCGATGCTTCTGGGCAAGATTCGCGCCGCCGGGACCGGCAACATCGCCATCCACCCGGGCGATGTGCGCGACCTCTTCGACGTCCTGCCGGACCAGAGCATCGACCGGGCCTTCCTTCTCTATCCCGACCCCTGGCCGAAGAAGCGCCACCACAAGCGCCGCTTCGTGACGCCCGAGCATCTCGTGCCCCTCGCCCGGGTCATGAAGCCGGGCGCCATCTTCCGTGTGGCGACCGACATACCCGACTACGTGCGCCAGACGCTCGAGGAGGTGCCGCGCGCCGGTTTTGCCTGGCTTGCCGAACGACCCGCGGACTGGCGCGAGCCGTGGCCGGACTGGATCCCGACCCGCTACGAACAAAAGGCCCTCCGCGAAGGCCGGGTGCCGCATTACCTCACCTTCCGCCGAGAGGGGGCCTGATCGCGCCGCGAACCGGGCTTTCGCGCCGGAGGCCGAGCCGCTATCACGGGGGCGAACAACGGGGGAAAGCATGTCGAACGTCGGCAAGCCACAGCCACTTACCGCCCATCCGTCGTCCGCGCTGCGCGGCACGGTCGAGGTGCCAGGCGACAAGTCCATATCGCACAGGGCGCTCATCCTGGGTGCGTTATCCGTCGGCCGGACCGAGATTCGCGGTCTTCTGGAGGGCGAGGATGTTCTGGACACCGGCCGGGCGATGGCCGCATTCGGCGCCGGTGTCGAACGCGTCGCCCCGGGTGAATGGACCGTCGATGGCGTCGGCGTCGGTGGATTCGCCGAGCCCGAGGACGTCATCGACTGCGGCAACTCGGGCACGGGCGTGCGCCTAGTCATGGGGGCCATGGCGACGACCCCGATTACCGCGACCTTCACCGGTGACGCGAGCCTTCGCAAGCGCCCC
>RFGD01000341.1 GCA_003696705.1 Alphaproteobacteria bacterium
ACACCGCCGCACCTGCGGGACGCTAGATCCCGTGGCGTGCCGGCGCTGGGGCGTGGCGCGGTGTATCAGATACCGGAGAGCCAGATCGTGGTGCCGCCGATCCCGATCCCGCCGTATTGGCCGCGCTGCTACGGGCTAGACGTTGGCTGGCGCGTAACTGCTGCCGTGTGGGTGGCGCGCGATCCGTCGGACGGTGTGCTATATGCCTACAGCGAGCATTATCGCGCCGAGGCACCGCCGCTGATACACGCGGAGGCGATCCGGGCGCGCGGGGCGTGGATACCGGGTCTGGTTGATCCAGCGTCGCGTGGCCGTTCGCAGGCCGACGGGCGCACGCTTTTCAACCAATACGCGAGTAGCCGCGATGCGGGCGGTCTTGGGCTGAAATTGGCGACGGCCGACAATAGCGTGGAGGCCGGGATTTACCGCGTCGCGACGCTGTTGGAGCAAGGCCGGCTCAAGATATTCGCGACGCTATCGCACACGCTGTCCGAATATCGGCTCTATCGCAGGGACGACAAAGGCCGGATCGTCAAGGCGGATGACCATTGCCTAGACGCGCTAAGATACGCCGTGGTAGGGTTTGACCGGCACGCGATGACAAAGCCGGTCGCCCGCGACGATGGGCCGGGCGCGCATATACCGGGCGACAAGCGGGCCGGCTACTAGGGGATGACGATGGCAGGACCGATCCACGCGACGCAGCTAGACCATCCGCAACGGCAGACGGAGACGCCGGAGGACGTGTATCTGGCGGCGCTGGTCGGCCGCATCGAGGCAGAGGCGCGGCGGCGGGCGGATAGGCGTCGTGATGTTGAAGCCCGATGGCTGGACGATCTCCGGCAATATCACGGGGTCTACGACGACGCGACGCTTTCGAGGATACGGGCGACGGAAGGAAGCGCGGTATTCGTGAATGAAACGATGCCGCGAACGGACAGGTTTGCGGCGAAGCTTGAGGATATCCTTCTGCCGGCGGACACGCGCGGATGGACGATCCGCCCGACGCCTGACCCGGAGTTGGACGAGCGGCTGAACGAGTTGCAGGGCACGATTGCGGACGCATTGGCGGGCGAGGATGCTGACGGCCTGCCGGAGGATGAGCGGGCGCAGTATCGTTCCCTTCGGGAGATGGCCGAGGCCGAGGCCGACGAGCTTGCCGATAAGCAGCGTGCGGCGCAGGCGGCGGCCGATCTGATGGCGCGCAAGATTGACGATGTTCTCATTGAAAGCGACTACAAGGCGGCGGTTCGGGCGGCGATTGCGGATGCGGCGCGGATCGGCATTGGCGTTTTGAAAGGCCCTGTTCTGTCACACAAGCCGCGCCGTCGGTGGGTTCAGGTGGATGGCGGTTATGCGCTGATCGAGGACCGAGAGCCGCGCCCGGCGGTGATGCGGGTTGACCCGTGGCAGTATTACCCGGACCCGGACGGCGCGGGCGGTGGGACGTATGAGCGCCATTTGATGGGGCCGAGAGAGCTTCGGAAGATGGCGCGTGAGCCGGGCGTGAACCGCGAGGCGATCATCGCCATTCTTGGGCAGAAGCCTCGGGATGCGCTGCCGCAGCATGTGACCGATCTCGCGTCGCTGACTGGGACGCAGCAGTATGTGCAGGGCGACCGGCTGTATACGGTTTGGGAATACACGGGCTATCTCGACATCGAGGACATCAAAGCGCTGGCTGTTGCGGCCGGTGCTGATGATGTGATGGAAACGATGGACGAGGAGGACCCGGCGAACCTGTTTGATGTTCCTATTCGGCTGTGGACGTGTCAGGGCCATGTTTTGCGGATTGCGCTGCACCCTCTGGACAGCCACGACGATCTGTATTCGACATTTTCGCCGCACCCGGACGAGGCGTCGCCGTATGGCTACGGCATCCCGTATTTGCTTCGCGATACGCAGGCGGCGCTGAATGCGGCGTGGCGCAAGCTGATGGACAATTCCGCGTATTCCGTCGCGCCACAGATTATCGTGAACAAGGGCATGGTATCGCCCGAGGACGGGAAATGGACGATCACGGCCGGCAAGGTGTGGTCGCTCAAGGGTGCAGACATTGCCGCGCCGAACGTGCCGCCGTTCTCGGCGGTTCACATTCCCGGTCATATCGCGGAATTGCAGGCGATGATAGAGATGGTCCGTCAGGAGATGGACCGTGTTGTGGACGTGCAGTCGCTGCAAGAGAGTGATCTTGGCACGATGCCGACACAGACGGCGAGCGGGATTGCGATGCTGTTGACGTCGGCCAATGTGACCTATCGGAGCGCGGCGCAGTCCTTTGACGATCAGGTGACGCGGCCGATTGTGCGCAGGCTATATGACTGGATGATGCAGTTTGACGACGATCCGGGCGCGAAGGGCGATTACCTGATCGACGCGCGCGGGGCGCAATCGGCGCTGGCGCGCGAGGTGTTGGCACAGAACCTGATGACGCTGGCGGCGAACTTCGGGGATCATCCGGCCTATGGCAACCTCGTGCGGCACGAGGCGCTTTTGCGGATGCTGTTGCGGGCGATTGGCATTCCGTCGGACGAGATTTTGAAGACGGCCGAGGAGCGGAGCCGCGAAGAACAGCCCGATCCGGCGATGATGCAGGTGGAGATGCAGCGCGAGCAGATGCAGCAGGAGGCGGCCTTCCGCGAGCGTCAATTGCAGATCATGGAGGAAGAACTGAACGTTCGTCGCGACACGGCGATGTCGAACGTGCAGATTGCGCAGATCAACGCCGACGCGCGGGTTCAGGTTGCGCGTATGGCGTATGAGGAAGAAATGATGAAGCTTGCCGAGCAATTGAACATGTCGCAGGAGCAGCGGCAGGCGATGATCGAGGGGCTTCGGGAGAAGATCGCGAGCGAGGAGCGCCGGATTGCGGCGAAGGTGGCGAGCGACGAGAGGAAGCTTGCGGCCGAGGCGACGATGGCGATGCGTCTTGGGCGCAGCGCTGGGGGAAGCGTCTGATGGGCATAAAGCGGGACGATGTTGTATGGTTGCGCGTCACGGAATGGCTTGATCGGCAGGAGCGCGACCTGACGGAAATGCTGATTGCGGCGAAGGACGTTGATGACATTCACCGCTTGCAGGGCATGTTGGCGATGATCCGCCGCGTTCGTGGTATTCCAGACGACTAGACGCACAAGATATTGTCGGCTATTGTTGCGCTGTCACATGATGCGGTGTGACGGGGCCGCTTTCGCGTGAGCCGCCGATGAGGCCGCAGCGCGAGAAGCCGCCTATAGGGAGACGGCAATGACCGACGACACGCAGAAAGACGAGGCCGAACTTCTCTGGGACGAGATGGACGAGGCCGCCGAAGGTCAGCCCCCCGCCGATACGCAGGCCGCCGACGAGGCCGCCGAGGGCGTAGAGGCCGAGGGCGAGGATCAGGAGGCCGCCGAGGGCGTCGAGGAACAGGAAGTTGCGGCGGAGGCGGACGCCGAGATTGACGGGGACGAAGGCGAGGAAGCCGAAGAAACCGAGGAAAATCAAGGGGTTACGCCTGAACAGCTTGCGAAGCTTGAGGCACAATTCAAGTCTGAGCAGGCACGGGCGAGAAGCCAGCAGATGCGGGCGGATCGCCTTGCGAAGCGCGTTGCGGAATTGGAGGCCAAGCTGGCCGCCGAGGAAGACGACGACGCTGACAGCGGCACAAGCGACGGGGAAGACGACATTGATCGTCTTGCAGAAGACTACCCCGACATCGCTGGCCCGCTCGTTCGGAAAATCAAGCGACTTGAACAGGAGCTTTCGTCCGGCAAGATCGGCGCTCAGGAGGCCCTTGTGGAAGCAAGGGAAGAACTGGACACGATCCACGAGCAGGAGCTTGAACGGTTCCTGAACGAAGTGCCCGACGGGTTCGATGTCGTGCAGCAGAACATGGACGACTTCCTTGCGTGGATTGAGGATCAACCGAAGGTGTATCGGGAAATCTTCAACAGAAACAAGGACTTGATCGTTGATGGTCTTGGCGCGGCGGTTCTGGTCAGTCGCTACAAGAGCCACCTTGCGCAAGCGGGTGGCGAGCAGGAGCAACCGCCGGCGCGCAAAGCGCAGCTTCGCGGCGCTGCTACCCCTGCTTCCCGGCGAGTGCGGCCGCCAACACCGGCCGCTGTTCGGGGCGACGTATCGCCAGAAGAGGCTTGGAAGTATTGGGAGCAGGTCGAGGGGCAGTGAAGCGCCGGCCCGAGTGAAGGGGCCGATAAATGGCTATCACGAAAAGCACCGATGCTGGCATCAGCCAGCGCACCAACGTCTACGCCGAGCGGCAAATGCTGAAACATGCAATGGCCGTCATGGTGCTGGACAAGGTGGCGAAGCCTGTTCGTATGCCGAAGAACAAATCGACGACGATCAAGTTTCGTCGGCCGAAGGTGTTCTCGGCGGCGACCACGCCGCTTGTCGAGGGCGTGACGCCTTCGACGACAGCGTTCTCGTATGAGGACGTTCAGGCGACCCTCAAGCAGTATGGGCAGGTTGTCGGGATTACCGACGTCATCGAGGACACCCACGAGGACCCTGTTCTCAACGATGCAACCCAACAGGCCGGCGAGAACATCGGCCGGACCATGGAGGCGCTGATGTATGGCGTCGCCAAGGCCGGGACGAATGTGTTCTACGCGAACGGGACTTCCCGTGCGCAGGTGAACACGGCCGTGTCTGTCAACAAGATCAGGGCTGTTGTCCGGGCGCTCAAGCGCCAGAAGGCGGCCAAGATCACGCGCATTCTCGCGCCCTCGCCCAACTACTCGACCAAGCCCATCGAGGCGTCCTATGTGGCCGTGTGCCACACCGACGTCGAGAGCGACATTCGGAACCTCGCCGGTTTCGTGCCCGTCGCTCAGTATGGGCAGCGGCAGCCGCTGTGTGCTGAGGAATTTGGCGCGCTTGAGGATGTCCGCTTCGTCACGTCGCCCGACCTTGAGCCGTTCACAAGTGCTGGTTCCAGCACCACGAACGGCATGATCGCGACCGCCGGCAACGTCGATGTGTATCCGATCCTGTTCTTCGGGCAGGAGGCATTCGGTGCCGTCGCGCTTCGCGGTCAGGGCGCGGTGTCGCCCACGATCATTCCCGTCGGCCAGAAGACCAAGGACGATCCCCTTGGCCAGCGCGGCTACGTCGGCTGGAAGACGTGGTTCGCGGCCGTCATCCTGAACCAACTCTGGATGGCGCGTCTCGAAGTCGGCGCGACCGACCTCTGATCGAAAGGAGACTGACAGATGGCTAAGGGACACATGGTCGTGGGTTCTGTGACGGGGACGGGTTCGGCGCTGACCGTCGAACTCGGCTTCTCGCCGGACTACGTGAAGGTCTACAACGACGCCGACGCCGCCGGCCTTGCACCCACCCTTGAGTGGTGGGCAGGCATGGCCGACGGCAGCGCGCTCAAGTCGCTGTCCATTGCGGACAACGGCACCACGGCGCGCAAATCGACGGAGAAGATCACCGCCAACGGCATCTCGGCCTTTGCCGGCGATGACACTACCGGGGCCGGCTTCACGATTGGAGCCGATACCGATGTCAACGCCAGCGGCGAGACGATCTACTACGTCGCTGTCGGCGGCGAGTGACGGCGGCGGCGGGGGCTGTAACAGCCCCCGCCTTTCACATGAAAGGAATGCGCCATGACTACGGCAGCAGAAATTCGCGCGGCGGCGGCGACGCTTGGGCCGGGCGATATGACGAAGGACGGGGCACCGAAGATGAAGGCGCTCAACGCCGCGCTTGAAGCGATGGGGCTTGACCCCGTTGACAGCGAGGCGCGCGACGCGGCGCTGGCCGAGCAGCCTGCTTCGGCGCAGAAGATGGTCGTGATGACCGACCCGCGCGTGAACTCGCTTTTGGTGAGCGTGAACGGGAAGGTGGTCGAATTGTATCGCGGACATGCCGTGAAGGCCGATGATGGTATCATCGAGGCGCTTCAAACGGCAGGTGTCGAAATCGAAGTGAGGGAATGACGATGGACGTCAAGAAGATCGAACTCGCGAAGGCGACGAAGCGCGAACTGGAATGGTTCGTGCGCCACGTTCTCCAACTGGAAATGGACGACGGCGACAAGACCGTGGCCGAACTTCGGGCCATGGTCAGCCGTGCATGGCCGCAGGATTACATCATCAAGCCGGAGAAGTCGGACATCTACCCGAAGCAATGCGACAGCAGCGGGCAGGGCCGGCCGAACACCTTCGAGGCGGAATGGCCCGAGGGGTCCGGCAAGAAGCGGCTGTGCTGCCGTGTCGTGATCCAGAAGATGGACCCGATGGTGTATCCGGGCGGCGATGAGCCCGTGCCGGTTGGCGTGAACGGAACCGCCATGCTCATCCCGCGTGGTGAGCCTGTGACGATCCCGGTCGAATACGCGGAAGTCCTTGAGAATGCGGAAAAATTTGTCTACTCGGAATATGATCCGAGCAGCGATTTTGGCCGTGGCGGACTGCGCGAACCGCAGATCGTGAAGGAATACCCGTTCAGCTACGCATGAGGCCATGATGGCTACCTATCTGCAACTCGTCCAGCAGACCGCCGAGCAAAGCGGGACTGTCCCGACCATTGGCGACCCGGCCACCACGGCCGGAGCGACAGGGCGCATCAAGCGCATCTGCACATGGGTTTCCAAGGCGTATGAGGACATCCAGCTTGTGTCGGAAGACTGGCGCTGGCTTCACGCCGACTTCACCGGCAGCCTGACAACTTCGGTGCAGGCATACGATGCCGGCGCGCTCGGCATCACGACGAGGTTCCGCAGGTGGGTGCCGGGCCCCGCGTCCGACGTGGTGTCCACGTTCAGCATCTACGATCCGGCGCTTGGCGTGTCGGACGAGACGCACCTTGAATTGGTGCCGTGGGAAACGTTCCGAAAATACTATCTGTTTGGCGAGGGACAGACGAAGCAGGGGCGGCCGACAAAATTCTCGGTCGCCCCTGATAACAGGTTGTATTTTCACGAAATTCCAGATGCCGGCTATACCCTGCGAGGCGTCTATTACAAGTCGCCGCAGGTGCTTTCGTCTGACACCGACATTCCCGAGATGCCGGCGGCGCATCATGACCTCATCGTGTGGCGGGCGCTGATGCGTCTGGCGATCTTCGATGAGGCCGTTGACGTCCTGCCGGCCTACGAGCGGATGTATATGAACGGCCTTGCCATGCTCAAGGCGGATCAGTTTCCGGTCGTCAGACTTGCGGGGGGCTTTGCCTGATGCCGCAACGCCGCGATATAATCGGGTTTCGCGGCGGTCTTGATCTCGTGTCGCAGCCCATGCTCGTGCCGGAAGGCTTTGTTGTTGCGGCCGAGAACTACGAAGCCGCGCCCGCCGGATACCGCCGTGTCGATGGATACGAGGTTTTCGACGGCCGTCCTGCCCCGCATCAGGCCACCTATGCCGTCCTGACGTTCGGCTCGGGGTCAACCGCGATAACAGCCGGACAGGCCGTCACGGGCGCAATCTCGGGCGCTACGGGCATTGTCCTGTATACGCCGACGCTCGACAGCGGGTCATGGGCCGGCGGTGACGCGGCCGGCACGCTCGTCATCTACAACGATGTCGGCACGTTCCAGTCAGGCGAGAACATCCTTGTCGGCGGATCGCCCGTCGCCGTCACGACGTCCGTCTCCACGCGCGGCGGCGCAGCGACGGACGCCGAGAACACGCAATATACCCAAGATGCAATCGAGGCCCGGCGATCTGCCATCCAGCCCGTGCCGGGCGAAGGCGACATTCGCGGTGTCCATGCGCTCGGCGCTGATGTCTATGCGTTCCGTGATGCAACAGGCGGGGCGACGATGGACATCTGGAAGGCAACATCGTCCGGCTGGACGCTGGCAACGCCGACCAACAGGACGCTGGACTTCACGAGCGGCAACGTAGCGCCGTCCGAAGGCGATGTCATTCAGGGCGCGACGTCTGGCGCAACAGCGACGGTCGAGCGCGTTGTCCTGCAATCTGGAACGTGGTCGGGGACGGCAGCAGGATACCTAGTCCTGTCCGGGCAGACCGGAACGTTTGTGGCCGAAAGCCTGAACAATACGACAACTTCCGCGACGAACATCGCCACCATTGCCGGCGACAGCGCCGCCGTCACCATTCCCGGCGGCGGCCGCGTCCGCGCGATACAACACAACTTCTATGGCGGCCCGTCCACCAACAGGCTGTATTTCGTCAACGGTCAGGGGACGGCCTTCGAGTTTGACGGCAGCGTGCTGGCCCCGATCCGCTCGGGCGTGCCGGCCGCGCAGGACAAGCCGACGCATGTCGGGGTGCATTCAAACCATCTTCTTCTGGCGCATCCCGGCGGACAGCTTTCCACGTCTGGAACAGGCAAGCCCCTGTCGTTCCTTTCCGCCGACGGGGCCGTGACGTTCGCCGTCGGTCAGGACGTGACGAACCTTCTGTCGTCAGCCAAGACCGCAACCGTCATCACATGCGTTTCGAAGATTGCCTACCTGCAAGGCAACGACAAGGCCGACTTCGTTGTGCAGGACGTGTCGTCCGACAGCGGCGCGAAGGCAGATACCGCCCATATGGTGGGGGAGCCGCATTTCGTGGACAACTACGGGGTGCGGGCCCTTTCGGCGGCGCAGACCTTCGGCAACTGGGCCATCGGGACGGTGACGCAACTCGTGGAACCGCTGTTCACCGGGCGCAGATCAACGCCGATCATCGCCGCCTTCCGCGTGACGGACAAGGCGCAGTATCGCGTGTTGTGGAACGATGGTGTCGGCCTGACGATCTACTTCGGCCGAAAGAACCCGGAATGCACGCTGTTCTCGCTCGGCTTCACGCCGGCATGGGCCGGCTCGATGTTGTTAAGTGACGGAGAGGAAAGGATTTTTGCCGGCGATGCCAACGGCAACGTCTACGAGCTTGACGCCGGATCATCCGCCAATGGCGCGAAGATCGAGGCATTCATCAGGACGCCGTTCTACAATCAGCGCGCGCCATACGACGAGAAGCGGTATCACCGCGTTCTTCTCGACGTCACCAATGGCGGCGGCGGCATCACGCTGTATGGCAGCGCCAATGTCTCGTATGGCGACCCGGATCAGCCTGTTGTCCCCGAGCAGCAGAAGGACCTGTTCGGCGGCGGCGGCATCTGGGACACGTCCTTCTGGGACCTGTTCTCGTGGGACAGCCCGCTACAGGTAACAGCGACGCTTGAGATGGAGGCTATCGGCACCGGCCTGTCTCTTGTGATAGCATCGGATTCAACATACGAGGCACCGCACACGATTGCGTCGATGTCTATCCAATACACGCCACGCCGGAGGCTGAGATGAACGACTACTACAACGCAACTAACCTCATTGCCCGACAGTCTCTTGCCCGGTCGGCCGACGAGAACGCCGACCGGCTGGCCGTCAAGGCGGCATTCGACTTGCTTCCGCCTCTGGCGAACCTCAATGAAGGCAAGCTGACGTATGCCGTGGCAGGCGGATCGGCAAACGCCTATACCGTCAATCTTCCGCGAACGCTCGGCTCATACGCCGACGGCCTAAAGGTGCGTTTCAAGGTGCCCGTGACGAATACCGGGCCGTCCACGCTCAACGTCGATGGCCTCGGCGCTCGCACGATCAAGCGCATCGACGGCACGGATGTCGATGCAGGCGATCTCACGGCCGGCGATATTGCAGAAGTGATCCTGACCGGCGCGAACTTCGTTCTCGCAACGCCGTCGCGAACGCACATGGAAGGCGTAGCAACGACGCTGGCCGGCAGCCCGACCTATACCGGCAATCCGACGTTCAGCGGAAACCCCGTGTTCAGCGGCAACCCGTCATTCACGGGCACGCCAAGCTTCGTCAATGCAAGCTACTCTGGTTCCGTAACCTATTCAGGTTCAACGACTTTTTCCGGCAACCCGTCATTCACCGGAAACCCTGACTTCTCTGGGAGCCCGACATTCACCGGCACGCCGACCTTCTCGGCGGCAACGACGTTTAACGCGCTGGCAACGTTCAGCGCGGGCGTGCAGCTTTCTGCTACCACGTCCATCTCGACGGGCGGTGTCCTGTCCGTCGGCACCAACCTGTTCCGCGCCGACGACATTCAGGGCCGCGTTGCAATCGGGACGGCGACCCCGACAGCGCCGTTCCATGTTACCGTGAACACGACGTTCGATGGTAACGTGACCGGAAACGGGACGTGGACGCTGAACGGCGGCATGGTGGTCGCGACCGATCTTGACGTCTCGGCCAGCACCGGCGAACGCGCCGTGAAGATCGGCACGTCGCGGTCGGCCGACGGCGGGTCTGGCGTCAATCTCATCTCCGATACAACCACGACAGACTGGAACAGCCGCTTCCATCGTGCAGCAGGCGTGAATGGCGCAACGGCGGTCGAGGCCAAGGGCACGGGCGGCATCGACGTCCAGACGCTTGGAGCGGCCGAAATCCGCATGTCCACCAACAGCACGCAGGCCATGGTCATCGACGGCTCGCAGCAGGTGGGCATCGGCACCGCAACGCCGGCCGCAAAGCTGGACGTGGGCGGATCGACCAACATCTCCGGCGACGTCATCATCGACGGGGGCACGGGTGCCCGCGTTCTGGAACTCGGCAAGAACAGGACCGTGGACGGCCTGTCCGGCCTCTACGTCACGACGGGGACGACGGGGACGTATCAGGCGAAATTCGAAACAACGTCCGGGCCGAACGGGATCACGTCTATTGTGTCTTACGGCACCGGCGGCATGTGGGTTGGAACGAATGACGCGGCCGGCCTGAACTTCCAGACTGGCGGCCTGACACACGTCACGCTGGACAGCGGCGG
>RFGD01000342.1 GCA_003696705.1 Alphaproteobacteria bacterium
GACGCCGGGCTCGCCCCAGACCGCCAGAAACCCCTCGGCCACGACCTCGAGATAGCTCATCAGGATCGGGTGATCGGGGCTTGGCGGCCGGGTCAGTTCGGGGCGCGCCCGGTAGATCTGAACTTCGATCCCGGCCGGTCCCTGGTGCAGGACTTCGGAAAGCGCGGTCCGCTCGTAGGCGCGTTCGCGTTGATCGAGCGCGGGCCACTCGTCGGCCGGAACGGCGGCGACGACGCCGGCAATCTCGGCGCCCTCGGCCTCGTGCACGCTGAGGAAGGCGACGTTGCGGTCCCGCGCGTGCCGCCAGATACGGCGCCAGCCCCGTGCCCGCGCCGGCAGGACGCGCGGATAACCATGCGTCCGCGCGTTGACCAGCGAGCCATACCCGAAGACCCAGCCGGCGTGCCGGGGCGCCGGGCCGCCAGTTGCGCGGCGCTTTCGCCCGCCCGCCGATCCCGCCGCCGTTTCCGTTCCCTCGGTCATGGCGCATGATGTGCCGCGGTGTGCCATGGAATACAAGCCTTGCCGGTCGATCGCGAAAGCGATACGATTCGCCCTCAAGGACTGCGGGAGAATCCGGCGATCGCCGGTGCCGAAGGAGCAACCGCCCCGGAAACTCTCAGGCTCAGGGACCGCGGCCCGACACGACATGGAACTCTGGAGAGAGGCGCGCCCGACGCGCCCGCCGAAGGGATAACGATCTCAGGCGAAAGGACAGAGGGGGCATCGCCGCGACCGCCAGGTCGCAACGCAGCGATGCCGGCGTGTCGGATCCGACCACCGGCAAGAACGGGAGGATCGGGATGGCCGAACTTGAGCGACTTGCCCTCCATGACCTGCATCTGGAACTGGGCGCGCGCATGGTGCCCTTCGCGGGCCATGAAATGCCCGTCCAGTATGCCGCCGGCGTGATGAAGGAGCACCTTCACGTGCGCGCCGCCGCGGGCCTTTTCGACGTCAGCCACATGGGGCAGGTGCGGCTTCTGGGCGCCGGCGCCGCCGAAGCGCTCGAACGCCTTGTGCCTGCCGACATCCTGGGCCTTCGCGAAGGGCGCCAGCGCTACGGGCTTTTCACGGCCGCCTCCGGGGGGATCCTGGACGACCTCATGATCGCAAGGCGCCCCGAGGACCTATTTCTGGTCGTGAACGCCGCCAGGAAGGAACATGACGTCGCCCATCTGCGCGCAGCCATGTCCGGGCACGTCCGGGTCGAGGTGGTGACGGACCGCGCCCTTCTGGCCCTTCAGGGACCGGCGGCCGAAACCGCGCTGGCGCGCCTTGTGCCTGCCGTCACGTCGCTTCGGTTCATGGATGTCACGCAGACAGGCTGGGAGGGGGTCGAGCTGTGGATCTCGCGCTCGGGCTACACGGGCGAGGACGGCTTCGAGATCTCGGTCCCCGAGGCCGTCGCGGAAAGGCTGGCCCGCACGCTTCTTTCCATGGACGAGGTCGCGCCCATCGGCCTTGGCGCGCGCGATTCGCTCCGCCTCGAAGCCGGGATGCCCCTCTATGGCCACGACATCACCGAGGAAACCTCGCCCGTCGAGGCCGACCTCGCCTGGTCCATCCAGAAGGTGCGCCGAAAGGGCGGGGCCCGCGAAGGCGGCTTTCCGGGCGCCGAGCGCATCCTCAGAGAGCTCGAGGAAGGCCCGAAGCGTCGCCGGACCGGCATCCTGCCCGAGGGCCGCGCCCCCATGCGCGAGGGAACCCCGCTCTTTGCCGCGGCCGAGGACGAGACGCCCGTCGGCACGATCACCTCGGGCGGCTTCGCGCCCTCGCTCGGACGCCCCGTGGCCATGGGATATGTCCCGACGCCGATGGCCGCGCCCGACACGCCGGTCTACGGCGAGGTCCGCGGCAAGCGCCTGCCGGCCCGCACCGCACAGCTGCCCTTTCACAAGCCGAACTACAAACGCTGAACGACTACCTGCCTGAAACAAGGGAAAATCGACATGCGCTATACCGAAGAACACGAATGGCTCCGAACCGAGGAAGACGGAACCGTGACCGTGGGGATCACCAAACATGCCGCCGAGCAGCTCGGCGATATCGTCTTCATCGACCTGCCCGAGGAGGGCCAGACCGTCGCCAAGGGCGACGAGGTCGCCGTCATCGAATCGGTCAAGGCGGCATCGGACATCCTGGCGCCCGTAGACGGCGAGATCGTCGAAGTGAACGAAGCGCTATCGGACAACCCGGCGATGGTCAACGAGGACCCGCTGGGCGAAGGCTGGTTCTTCCGGATGCGCGTCGATGACCCCACCGCGCTTGCCGACTTCATGACCGAGGACGAATACAAGGCCTTCATCGGCTGACGGAGCCTTCCATGCCCTACCGCCCGACCGATTACGACCCGTATGACTTTGCCAACCGCCGGCATATCGGCCCCTCGCCCGAGGAGATGGCCGAGATGCTCGAGGTCGTCGGCGCCCGCGACCTTGACGCCCTTGTCGACGAGACGGTGCCGCGCGACATTCGCGCCTCGCGACCACTCGACTTCGGCCCGGCGCTGACCGAGCAGGAGATGCTGGCGCACATGCGCGACATCGCCCGGCGCAACCGCGTGATGAAATCGCTTATCGGGCAGGGCTATTACGGCACCGTCACGCCGCCGGCGATCATCCGGAACGTGCTCGAGAACCCCGGTTGGTACACCGCCTACACGCCCTATCAGCCCGAGATCAGCCAGGGCCGGCTCGAGGCGCTCCTGAACTTCCAGACGATGGTCGCGGATCTGACGGGCCTGCCGGTGGCCAACGCCTCGCTTCTGGACGAAGCGACGGCGGCTGCCGAAGCCATGACCATGGCCCACCGCGTGGCGAAGGCAAGGTCGGACCGCTTCTTCGTGGACGAGAACTGTCACCCGCAGAACATCGCGGTCATGCAGACAAGGGCCGACCCGCTCGGCATCGAGATCGTCGTCGGCGACCCGGAACGCGACCTCGACCCTGGTGCGGTCTTCGGCGCCATCTTCCAGACCCCGGGGACCTTCGGGCATCTGCGGGACGTCTCGGCCCAGATGGACGCGCTTCACGAAGCCCGCGCCATCGGCATCGTCATCGCCGATCTCATGGCGCTGACCATGATCCGCGAGCCGGGAGCGATGGGCGCCGACATTGCCGTCGGCTCGGCACAGCGCTTCGGCGTGCCGATGGGCTATGGCGGTCCGCATGCGGCGTTCATGTCCTGCCGCGAGGAATACAAGCGCGCGATGCCGGGGCGCATTGTCGGGGTATCCAGGGACGCCAGGGGCCGGCCTGCCTATCGGCTTGCGCTTCAGACGCGCGAACAGCACATCCGGCGCGAGAAGGCGACGTCGAACGTCTGCACGGCGCAAGCGCTTCTTGCGGTCATGGCCTCGTTCTACGCCGTCTTCCACGGCCCCAAGGGCCTTCGCGCCATTGCCGAGCGCATTCACTTCAACGCCGTGCGCCTTGCAGAAGGGCTCGTCGAGGCGGGCTGGAAGGTGTCGCCGCAGGACTTCTTCGACACCATCACCGTGGATGCCGGCCCGCGCGAAGGCCGCGTCATCGCGGCCGCCGTCAACGAGGGGATCAACCTGCGCCAGATCGAGGGCGGACGCATCGGGATCGCGGTGGACGAAACCGTCGATGCCGCCACCATCGAGGCCGTCTGGCGGGCCTTCGGCATCCATCGCCGGTGCCCGGAAGAACGGCCCGCCATCCGCATTCCCGAACCGCTCCTGCGCAGTTCGGACTACCTCTCGCACCCGGTGTTCCACATGAACCGGGCCGAGACCGAGATGATGCGCTACATGCGTCGCCTCGCCGACCGCGACCTTGCCCTTGATCGGGCCATGATCCCCTTGGGCTCGTGCACCATGAAGCTGAACGCGGCGGTCGAGATGATGCCGCTCGTCTGGCCCGAGTTCTCGGACATTCATCCCTTCGCCCCGACCGAACAGGCCGCGGGCTATCACGAAATGGCGACACGCCTGTCCGAAATCCTTTGCGAGATCACGGGCTATGACGCGATGTCGCTGCAGCCAAACTCGGGCGCTCAGGGCGAATACGCCGGCCTTCTGACGATCCGCGCCTATCACGCGGCACGCGGCGAAGGGCACCGGAACGTCTGCCTCATCCCCATCTCGGCACACGGGACGAACCCCGCATCGGCCGTCATGGCAGGCATGAAGGTCGTCGTCGTCAAATCGCGCGAGAACGGCGACATCGACGTCGACGACTTCCGCGCCAAGGCGGCCGAGGCGGGCGAGCGGCTTGCCGCCTGCATGATCACCTATCCCTCGACCCACGGCGTGTTCGAGGAAACGGTGCGCGAGATCTGCGACATTACCCACGAACATGGCGGGCAGGTCTACATGGATGGCGCCAACCTGAACGCCATGGTCGGAATCGCGCGCCCCGGGGACATCGGCTCGGACGTCAGCCACCTCAACCTGCACAAGACCTTCGCCATTCCCCATGGCGGGGGCGGGCCGGGCATGGGGCCGATCGGCGTGAAGGCCCATCTGGCGCCCTTCCTCCCGGGTCATCCCCAGACCGGCGGCAAGACCGGGCCGGTCGCCGGCGCACCCTTCGGCTCGGCCTCCATCCTGACGATTTCCTATGCCTATTGTCGGCTGATGGGCGGTCCGGGCCTTACCCAAGCGACCAAGGTCGCGATACTGAACGCAAACTACATCGCCGCGCGCCTTTCCGGGGCCTATGACGTCCTTTTCAAGGGCAAGAACGGGCGCGTAGCGCATGAGTGCATCCTGGACACGCGCCCCTTCGCCGAATCGGCCCATGTCACTGTTGACGACATCGCCAAACGCCTGATGGACAACGGATTTCACGCACCGACAATGAGCTGGCCTGTCGCCGGGACCCTGATGGTCGAGCCGACTGAGTCCGAAACGAAGGCCGAGCTTGACCGGTTCTGCCGCGCCATGCTCGCCATTCGCGAGGAAATCCGCGACATCGAGGAGGGGCGGGCGAGCCCCGAGAACAACCCGCTGAAAGGCGCGCCCCATTCGATGGCCGACATCGTCGGCGACTGGGACCGGCCCTACAGCCGCGAGACGGCGGCCTTCCCGCCCGGCGCCTTCCGGACGGACAAGTATTGGCCACCCGTGAGCCGCATCGACAACGTCTGGGGTGACCGTCACCTCATCTGCACATGCCCCACGCCCGAGGCGTTTGCCGCGGCGGC
>RFGD01000054.1 GCA_003696705.1 Alphaproteobacteria bacterium
CAGGGGCGGGCCCGGTGCGTGGGCGCTCAGCTGCCGCGGATGATCTTCGCGAAGCGCTCGAAGACGTGCGGGTTGGATGCAAGCAGCTCGCCGTCTTCAAGGATGTCGCCGTCCGGGCGAAGCGGCTCGACGAAGCCGCCGGCCTCGCGGACGATGAGGATGCCGGCGGCGATGTCCCAGGGGTGCAGCCGGCGTTCCCAGAAGCCGTCATAGCGGCCGGCGGCGACATAGGCCAGGTCAAGGGCCGCGGCGCCCCAGCGGCGCACCCCGGCGCAGACGGGCAGGATACGGGCAAGGTCGGACAGCGTGTCGGGCAGGTCCGGTCGGCCGCCGAACGGCAGGCCGGTCGCGTAGATCGTCTCGATCATGTTGCGCCGGCCCGAAACGCGCAGGCGCATCTTGTCGCCAAGCCAGGCGCCGCCGCCTTTCTCGGCCCAGAACATCTCGTCCTTGGCGGGGTCGTAGATGACGGCCGAGACGATCTCGCCACGATGTTCGAGGGCGATCGAGATCGCCCAGTGCGGCAGGCCGTGCAGGAAGTTCGTGGTGCCGTCCAGCGGATCGACGATCCAGCGCCGCGTCGGGTCCTTGCCGGCGATCTCGTCGCCTTCCTCGGCAAGCCAGCCGTAATTGGGGCGCGTTCCCAGAAGCTCTTCCTTCAGGATCCGCTCTGACGCCAGATCCGCGCGCGAGACGAAATCCCCGGCGCCCTTCATCGAAACCTGAAGGTTCTCGACCTCGCGGAAGTCCTTCACAAGGCTGCGGCCGGCCTTGCGGGCGGCACGGATCATCAGGGTCAGGTTGGCGCTGGTCTGGACCATCGGGAACTCCTTTCAAGGCCACGCCCTATACGCGCGGTCCGCCGTGTTGCCAAGCCCCGACGGCGCCCGCTAGTCAAGGGTGCGCTGAAGTTTCACCGGCTCGGTCCGGGCGAGCCGAAGGAAGTGGCCCATCCAGGGGCGTTGTGCGTCCTCGTCCCGCGTCGCCGCATGGAGACGGCGCGTCAGCCCCCCCTCGGTAAGAGGCCGTGTCACGTAGTCCGAGTTGTAGCGAACCTCGCGCACGACCCAGTCGGGCAGGACGGCGACGCCGCGGTTCGACACCACCAGAAGAAGGATCACGGCCGTCAGTTCGACCTGCCGCACGGCGCGCGGTTCCACGCCGGCCGGGGAAAGGAACTGGCTGAAGACGTCGAGCCGGCTTCTCTCGACGGGGTAGGTGATGAGGACCTCGTCGCGAAGATCCTCGGGCAGGATGAAGGGGCGGGCGGCCAGGCGATGCGCGGATGACGCGACGAAGACGGGCTCGTAGTCGAAGAGCGGCGCGAAGGTGACGCCGTCCAGATCCTCGGGATCCGACGTGATGACGACGTCGACGTCCTCGCGCTGAAGGGCGGGAAAGGCGTCGAAGGCAAGGCCCGGGCGGATGTCGACGTCGACGTCGGGCCAGGCATGGCGAAAGGCCTCGAGCACCGGAAAGAGCCACTCGAAGCAGGCGTGGCACTCGATGGCGATATGCAGCCGTCCCGCCCGGCCGGTGCGCAGGCTGTCGAACTCGGCCTCGGCAGCCTCGACCTCGGGCAGGACACGCTCGGCCAGGCGCAAGAGGCGCATCCCGGCGGCCGAAAGGCGCATCGGCTTCGAGCGCCGGACAAAGAGTTCGACCCCCGCCTGCGCCTCGAGCGCCTTGATCTGGTGCGAGAGCGCCGACTGCGTGATGTGCAGCGTCTCGGCCGCCTTGGCGAGGCTGCCATGTTCGTGAACCGCGCGGATCGTGCGGAGGTGCCGAAGTTCCAGATGCATCCTGAGACACGCTCATGTCTGTGTTGAGAAATATGAATTTGCCTCATGTCGCGGGCCGTGGCAACAGGATGTCAAAGAGGGAGTTGCCCGCCATGTCCGTCCGTCCGTCCGTTTCGTTCGAGTTCTTTCCGCCAAAGACCCTTTCCGCCAGCTTCCGCCTGTGGGAGACGGTCCGCGAACTTGCGCCCCTTCGGCCCAGCTTCGTGTCCGTCACCTATGGTGCAGGGGGGGCGACCCGCCAACGCACCCACGAGGCGGTCGAGGCCATCCACAGCCATTACGGGCTGAATGTCGCGGCGCACCTGACATGCGTCGATCAGAGCCGGGCCGAGACCCTGGCCATTGCCGATTCCTACGCCGCCGCCGGCGTGCGCGAGATCGTGGCGCTGCGCGGCGATCCGCCGGGCGGGACCGGGCGTTTCGTGCCGCATCCCGAGGGCTTCCGAAGCTCGGTCGAGCTGGTCGAGGCGTTGGCCCGCGACGGTCGCTTCCGCATCCGGGTCGGCGCCTATCCCGAGCGCCACCCCGAGGCGGCATCGGCCGACGCCGACATCGCCTGGCTGCGCGCCAAGTTCGAGGCCGGCGCAAGCGCCGCCATCACGCAGTTCTTCTTTGAGGCCGAAACCTTCTTTCGTTTCCGCGACCGCTGTGCCGCGGCGGGCATCGACGCGCCGATCGTCCCGGGCATCCTGCCGATCACGAACTGGCAGGGGGTCACGGCCTTTGCCCGCAAGTGCGGCGCCAGCATTCCGGCCTGGCTGGCCGATGCCTTCGAGAAGGCGATGCGCGACGGTCGCGAAGACCTTCTGGCCAAGGCGGTCATCACCGAGCTTTGCAGCGATCTTCTGGAAGGCGGCGTGGACGCGCTGCACTTCTACACGCTCAATCAGCCCGCCATGACGCGCGAAATCTGCCACGCGCTGGGCATCCAGCCGGAAGCCGAACTGTCGCAGGTCGCCTGAGCCGGCGCGGCGCCCATGGCGCTGTCAGGGTCGATTGCCGTCCCAGCGGAGGACCGCGTCTTCGGCCTGCATGGTCGGGCCGGCAAGGTCGTAGCGGAGGTAGGCGATCGCCCGGTTTCCCGACTGGGTGAAGACCTGGCCGACCACGCGCCCGCCGAAATAGATCGGCGTGGCGACCGGGACGCGGCCGTCGATCTCGACCCGTGCCAGGCCCTTTCGCAGTTCGGTCTTGTGCTTCATGCGCGCCGTGACTTCCTGGCCGACGTAACAGCCCTTTCGGAAATCGACGCCGTTCAGGCGTTCGAAGCCCATTTCAAGGATATAGCTGACCCCGGGTTGGAGCTCGATCCCCGTCTCGGGAATGGCGTGTTCGACGCGGATCGCGTCCCAGTCCACGGCCTCGGCCGATCCGGCCGACGCGGGCGCGTCGGTGTAGAGCCGCCAGCCAAGGGCGGGATGGCGCGGGTCGGCGACCGCCCCTTCGGGCGGCGTCCCCGTGCCGCGCAGGACGCCAAGGTCCGTCGGCCGAATGGCGACATCGGCGCGCAGCCGATACATCTCCAGCCGCTGGACGAGCGTGTCCGCCAGGCTTGTCGCAACGTCGAGAAGAATTCGCTCGCCGTCGGCAAGCAGAATGAAGTCGGCCAGATACTTGCCCTGCGGTGTGAGAAGCGCGGCATAGACGGGGCCGTCGGCAAGCTTTCCGACGTCGTTCGTGACAAGCCCCTGCAGGAACCGCTCTCGGTCCTGCCCGGTGACTGCCAGAACGGTGCGGCCGTCCCCGCGCGCTGCGGTCGGTGCCGGTGACGTCATGTGCCTTCTCCCATGTTTTCGCCTTCGGGTATATATCCGTCAGCGCGCCGGATAGAAGGATGAAACAGAATGCCGCGCCTTTCGGTCGTCATACCGACATTGAACGCCGGCGCCCTTCTGGACCGAACGCTGTCAGCGCTGTCGGAGGGTGTCGAGGCGGGCCTTGTCGGCGAGATCGTCGTGAGCGACGGCGGCTCGTCGGACGACACGCTTCTGCGCGCCCGGAAGGGGGGGGCGCGCGTGGTTTCCGGCGCGGCGTCCCGCGGCGGACAGCTTCGCCGGGGCGCCGAGGCGGCGTCGGGCGACTGGCTTCTGTTTCTCCATGCCGACAGCGTGCCGCTGCGGGGCTGGACGGGACCGGTCATCCGCCACCTCGACGGCGGCGGCGGGGCCGCGGCCTTTCGGCTGTGCTTCGACGCGAAGGGTCCCGCGGCCGCCTTCGTGGCGGGCTGGGCCAACCTGCGGACGCGGCTTTTCGGTCTGGCCTGGGGTGATCAGGGCCTTCTTGTCAGCCGGTCGGACTATGACGCATCAGGCGGCTACCCCGACCAGCCCCTCATGGAGGATGTGGCGCTGTCCCTCCGGCTCAGGCCGGTTCTTCTGCGGGCGCAGGTGGTGACAAGCGCGGCACGCTACCAGGCCGAGGGATGGCTTCGCCGGGGGGCGCGAAACTTCTGGCTTCTGGCGCGATATGCCGCCGGTGCCCGGCCCGAGACGCTGGCCCGCGATTACCGAAGGCGGTGATTGACCGGAACTTTCGCGCAACCTACTCCTGCGAAGGATCGAAACGGGGCAGGATATCCGAATGACGCTTTCTCATGGACGCCACTACCTCGCCATCCCGGGGCCGTCCGTCATCCCCGACAGCGTCCTGTCGGCAATGCACCGGCCGGCCCCGAACATCTACGAAGGCGAACTGATTTCCCTGACCGGGCGGATTCTTTCGGATCTGAAGCGGGTAGCGGGCACCACGGGTGACGTGGCGATCTACATTGCCAATGGCCATGGCGCCTGGGAGGCCGCGGCGGCAAATGTCATTGCGCCGGGGGACGAGGTCCTCGTGCTCGCCACCGGGCCCTTCGCGCTCGGGTGGGCCGAGATCGTCCGCCGTCTTGGCGGCCGACCGCGGATCGTCGACTTCGGCCGGCAGGGGCCGATCGACGCCGAGCGCGTGAAGGACATCCTTGCGCGCGACAGGGACCGTGCGATTCGGGCCGTGATGATGGTGCATGTGGACACGGCGACCAGCATTCGCAGCGAGCCGGCCAGGGTGCGCGCCGCAATCGATGCCGCCGGGCATCCCGCGCTTCTCCTGGTCGACGGGATCGCAAGCGTCGGGATCGAGGCGCTTCACATGGACGCGGAGGGCATTGACGTCCTTGTGGGCGCCAGTCAGAAGGGCCTCATGACGCCCCCCGGCCTTGGCTTGGTATGGTTCGGCGAGCGGGCGGAAGAGAAGCGGTCGAACGGGCCGGCGCCAAGCGCCTACTGGGACTGGCGGCCGAGAACCCGGCCGGAGGCGTACTATCAGCACTTCTGCGGAACGGCGCCGACACACCACCTCTTCGCACTGGCCGAGGCGCTTCGGCTCCTTCTCGAGGAACAGGGGCTCGAGGCGGCCTGGGCACGGCACGCCGCGCTCGCCCGCGCTGTCTGGGCGGCGGTCGACTGCTGGGACGAGGCCGGGGCGATCGCGTTCAACGTCCCCGATGCGGCGGCGCGGGCGCATGGCGTGACCGCGCTGCGCATGGCACCGCCCTTTGCCACGCGACTGCGCGAATGGCTCGCCGACAACGTCGGCGTGACGCTGGGCATCGGCCTCGGCATGGCCGCGCCGGACGACCCGGCCTGGCACGGCTTCTTCCGCATTGGGCACATGGGGCACGTCAACGCGCACATGGTCCTGGGCGTGCTCGGCGCGATCGAGGCCGCGCTTGCGGCACTGGGCATCGACCGCGGCGAAGGCGCGGTTGCCGCCGCCGCCAAGGTCATCGCCGAGGCGGTCGAGGCCGCCCCCACGTCGTGACCCAGCCCCCGAAAGGGCGGGGGAACCTGCGCGGTCCGGCCCCTCGCCGGCGCAGCGCCCGACAAGCGTGCAAAGGAGAATGCCGAAACCGGCCGCCAGGGGCAGCCCGCCGAGCCGCGCCATCGCGCCGAGCGTTGCGAACGCGAGAAGTGCGAGGGCGATTGCGTCGCCGGGGTCGAAACCGCCCTTGCGGCAATCCCCGCGTCGGGGAAGAGAGTGTGGGGGTTCGGAGCGCAGCGCCATGCCCCAAACCTCGGCCAAACGGGTTGACGAGCCGTTAACCGTGCGCCGCCACCGCGGTCCGGGCCGCCCCCAGCGCTTTCGGGAAGACCTCGGCCAGGTAGGCGAGGTCGGCGTGCCGGCCGGCGCTCACGCGAATGCACCGGTCAAGCGGTGCGACCGCCGGCATTCGCACGAAGACGTCGCGGTCGGCCAGCGCCGCGACCATGGCACGCGCCAGCCGCCCGTCCCCACCGCAGTCGATGGCGACGAAATTGGTCGATGACGGCACGGCCGTCAGCCCGTTGTCCGCGGCGATGGCCGTCAGCGCCTTTCGCGCTTCGGCGACCTTGGCAAGGGTTTCGGCAAGCCAGTCCGCATCGTCGAGCGCGGCAAGGGCGCCCTCCTGCGCAATACGGTTCACGCCGAAATGGTTGCGGACGCGATCGAATGACCCGATCAGCGATTCGGCCCCGAAGGCATAGCCGATCCGCGCCCCGGCCATGGCATGGGCCTTCGAGAATGTCCGAAGCCGGATGATGCGCGGATCTTCGATGTCCGTATCGGGCACGACCGCCGGGTCCGCAAACTCGACATAGGCTTCGTCGAGAACCAGAAGCGCGCCGTCGGGAAGCCTTTCGAGGGCAGCCTCGACCGCCCCCGGCTTCTGCACCGTGCCCATCGGGTTGTCGGGGTTGGCCAGATACACAAGGCGCGCGCCGACCTCGTGCGCCTTCTCGACAAGCGCGTCCAGATCCTCGTGATCGTCGCGATAGGGCACCGTATGGATGACGCCACCGAAGCCCGTGACGTGGTAGTTGAAGGTCGGGTAGGCGCCGGCCGATGTCACGACCGCGTCGCCCGGGCCGATGGTCATGCGCACAAGCAGGCCCAGAAGCCCGTCGATGCCCTCTCCGACGACGACGTTCCCGCGCCGGCAGCCAAGCTGCGCCGCGAGGCGTTCCCGAAGCGCGTGGTTTTCCGGATCACCATATTTCCACACGTCGAAGGCGGCATGGGTCATGGCGTGAAGCGCGGCGGGCGAGGGGCCGAACGCATTCTCGTTGGCGCCAAGCCGACAGCGAAAGGGCCGTCCCCGCCGCCGCTCGAGCGTTTCGGGGCCGACGAAGGGAATTGCGCGTGGCAGCCCCTCGACGAGCGGTGCAAGGCGAAAACCAGCCATTCCTCTACCCCCTTGCCCTGGTCATGGCCCGCCGCCCGGGCTGGCGCCCCGCCGTCGCGGCCATGCCTGCCCGCGGGAACCGCTTCCGGTCACGCGAGCTCGGCGAGCCGGCCGCTGGCGGCGCGGATGCGGGCGGCCTCGTCTTCCTTCTGCGCCAGGGTCGCCCTCGTCTCCTCGACGACGTCTGCCGGCGCGCTGGCGACGAATTTCGGGTTCGACAGACGGCCGCGCAGACCGGCCATTTCCTTCTCGAGCTTTTCGAGCGTGCGTTCGAGCCGCTTTCGCTCGGCGGCGACGTCGATCACGTCGGCCAGCGGCAGCGCAAAGGTGGCCCCCTCGACGGGGATGGTGACCGATCCCTTCGGCGCGGCATCGGCGCGCGAGAGATCGCCAAGCCGGGCGAGGCGCCGGATCAGCGCCTCGTTCCGGCGCCAGGCGTGCTCGGCGTTCTCGTCCATCTCGAGCGCAAGGATCGGCACATGGGCGCCGACGGGGACGTGCATTTCGGCCCGGACGGAACGGATGGTCTCGACAAGGCCGATGACCCACTCCATTTCCTGGTCGGCGGCCGGGTCGGCCAGATCGGCAGGTGCCCACTCGGGCCAGTCGGCATGCACCAGCATCCGCTCGCGCGGGCCGGTCACGCCCCAAAGCTCTTCGGTCACGAAGGGCATGATCGGGTGCAGCATCACCAGCGCCTGGTCGAGGACCCAGCCCATGACGCGTCGCGTCTCGTCCCGCAAGGCGGTGTCGTCCCCGCCAAGAAGGGGCTTCGAGAGTTCGAGATACCAGTCGCAGACACGGCCCCAGGTAAAGGCGTAAAGCGCATTCGCGGCGTCGTTGAAACGATATTGCCCCAGAGCTTCATCGACGGCGGCGCGCACGCGGGCCGTCTCGCCGATGACCCAGCGGTTGACCGGCTGGGTCGCTTCGGGCAGCGCGTCGGGGCGGCGCGTGTCGTAGGTTTCGTAGACGCCGTTCATCTCGGCGAACCGGACGGCGTTCCAGATTTTCGTGCCGAAGTTGCGATAGCCCTTCACCCGGTCCTTCGAGAGCTTGAGGTCGCGGCCCATGGCGGCCATGGACGTCAGGGTGAAGCGCACGGCGTCGGCACCGAACTCGTCGATAAGCTCGAGCGGGTCGATGACATTGCCGATCGATTTCGACATCTTCCGGCCCTTCTCGTCGCGGACAAGGGCATGGACGTAGACCGTATGGAAGGGCCGTTCGCCGACCACGGCATATTGCATCATCATCATCCGGGCGACCCAGAAGAAGATGATGTCGAAACCGGTCACGAGGACATCCGTCGGGAAATAGCGGCGAAGCTCGGGCGTGTCTTCCGGCCAGCCAAGCGTGCCGATCGGCCAGAGACCCGACGAGAACCAGGTATCAAGGACGTCCGGATCCCGGGTCAGCGGCTTGCCACCGGCCTTCGCGACCGCTTCTTCCTCGGTCCGGGCGCAATAGGCATTGCCTTCCTCGTCATACCAGACGGGGATCTGGTGGCCCCACCACAGCTGGCGGCTGATGCACCACGGTTCGATGTTCTCGAGCCAGTGGAAATAGACCTTCGCGTCGCGCTCGGGCAGGATCTTCGTGCCGACCGGCTTGCCGCGGGCGTCGACGTCACCCTCGCCGCGGGCCATGCCCTGGCGCACGGCCTCGATCGCGGGGCCGACGATCTTCGCGGTGTCGACGAACCACTGATCGGTCAGGAAGGGCTCGATCGCGACCTTCGAGCGGTCGCCATGCGGGACCATGTGGCGGTCCGGGTCGATGCCGTCGAGCCAGCCTTCTTCCTCGGCCAGCTTGACGACGACCTCGCGCGCTTCGTAGCGGTCGAGCCCGTCGAGAAGCTGGATCGCGCGGGCAACGGCCTCGGGCGGGCAGCCCTCGGCGAACTCGGGGTTGTCCGCGAGTTTCATGTGGGCGCGGGTGTCCATCACGTTGATGGCGCGCAGCCCTGTCCGCTGCCCGACTTCCCAGTCGTTGAAGTCGTGGGCGGGGGTGATCTTCACCGCGCCGGTGCCCTTCTCGGGGTCCGCATGCTCGTCGGCGACGATGGGAATGCGGCGGCCGACGATGGGCAGGATCACCGACTTGCCGATCAGTTCGCGGTAGCGCGGGTCGTCGGGATGCACCGCCACGCCGGTGTCGCCGAGCATGGTTTCCGGTCTGGTCGTGGCGACGACGATATAGTCGCGCTCTTCCCATCCGGTCGGGTTGCCGTCCTCGTCGAAGGCGACCGGGTGACGATAGGTCAGGCCGTCGGCCAGCCGGTAACGGAAACGCCAGAGGTTGCCGTCGACCTCGACCTGTTCGACCTCGAGGTCCGAGATGGCCGTCTCGAAATGGGGATCCCAGTTCACCAGGCGCTTGCCGCGGTAGATGAGGCCCTTTTCGTACATGTCGACGAAGACCGCGATGACGGCCTTCTGGAAGCCGGCGTCCATCGTGAAGCGGTTGCGGGACCAGTCGCAGCTGGCGCCGAGGCGCTTCAGTTGCTCGATGATGGTGCCGCCCGACTTCTCCTTCCACTCCCAGACCTTCTCGAGGAACTTCTCGCGACCGAGCGTCCGCCGGTCGAGGCCTTCCTTCGCCAGTTCGCGCTCGACGACCATCTGCGTGGCGATGCCGGCGTGGTCCTGTCCGGGCTGCCAAAGGACGTCATGGCCCTGCATCCGCTTCCATCGGATCAGGATGTCCTGAAGCGTGTTGTTGAAGGCGTGCCCCATGTGGAGCGAACCGGTGACGTTCGGCGGCGGGATCATGATGCAGAAGGGTTCCGCGCCCGGCCGCGCGTTGGCCCCGGCGCGGAAGGCGCCGGCCTCTTCCCAGGCGCGGTAGATGCGGCGTTCCGCACTGGTCGCATCGAAGGTCTTTTCCATCGGCATGGGTGGTCCCCGTCCTCACGGCAATCGCTTTGCGGGGTGTTTATCTTGGCCGCCCGCCGAGGAAAAGGTTTTCCCGCACCTGAGGCCGCAAAGGCCCTAGCAGATGCCGTTGGCCCGCTGAAGGGCGCGCACATAGGCGACGATGGCCTTGACGTCGGCCGGCGTCAGGCCCGACTGCGGCGGCATGTCGCCGAAGGTCCAGTGATGGGCGCGCACCCCCATCGCCACGGCCCGGAAGAACGCCTCGTCGGCATGGTGCCCGGGTCGGTAATAGGGATGGACCAGCGGCGGCCCCTTGCCCTTGCGACCCGCCGCGAGCGGCCCGTGACAGGCCGCGCAGACGGCGTTGAAGGCCTTCTCGCCGGCGGCGGCAAGGGGATCGAGCCGCGCGGGCGCCTTGACCGGGACGATCGCGTCCGGGGCGGGAAGCGTCGCGCCGTCCGCAACGGTTTCTTCCGGCGCCTGCCCCCGGAAGACCAACCACCCGGCCACCGCAAGCGCGGCCAGAAGCCCCACACCCAATGCAAGTCGGTTGCGCATTTCGATCCCCTTCAGTCGCGGGTTCCCCCGCCCGTCTTGCCCGCCTGTCCTGGCGATTCGGACCGAAGCCTGAGTGCTTCCGTCGCGGGAAGGTCAACCGTGCACCTTCATCGGCGCTAGAGGGCGCGGTCGATCCGCGTCGACAGGTGAATGAGGCTTTCGGACGAGCGTACGCCCGGCACCGCCCCGATTTCATCGAGGATGGCGTCAAGGTCCCGCGTCGTGTCGGCCGCAACCTCGAGGATGAGGTCGAAACGGCCAGAGGTGGTGTGCACCCGTTCGACGGCCGTCATGGGCTGAAGGCGGCGAAGAACCTGCGGCGTCGCCCGGGGCTCGAGCTGGATGAGGACGGTCGCCCGGATGCGTTCGGCCCTGGCCGCATCGCCGAGGCGCACCGTATAGCCGGCGATGGTGCCCGACCGCTCAAGCCGCTCGAGCCGCGCCTGAACGGTCGAGCGCGCGACGCCCAGCCGGCGCGCCAGCGTCGAGACCGAAGCCCTCGCATTCGCGCCCAGAAGCGAAAGAAGCTGCTTGTCGGTGTCGTCCATCTGGCGGCGCTTTCGTCAAAATGCCTCAACTACCGTCATTTTGACGACCGAGAATTGCATATCAACTATTTTGTTCGGTGAATTCGTCGTGCATACGCGCGACTCTTGAAAAGCGTATCTCATGCGGACCGGAGCGGCGCCATGAAGTTCGGAAAGACAATCTGGGATGACCCCGTCGCGCATGTCCGCGCGGTTCGGCCGGATGGGCCGGTGCTCTACTTCGCGCCGGCGGTTCTTCAGGCAACCGCGCGGCGGTTTCTTGCCGGGTTCCCGGGGCTTGTCACCTATGCGGTGAAGGCCAACCCCGAGCTCGCGGTGCTCCAGAACCTCGCCGAGGCGGGTATCGGGGCCTTCGATGTCGCCTCGGTTGCCGAGGTGTCTCATGTGCGCCAGTATCTGCCGGAGGCCGCGCTTCACTTCAACAATCCGGTGCGTGCGGCCGACGAGGTGCGGGCGGCGGCACGTCAGGGCGTGCGTTCATGGTCGGTGGACGCGCTGTCCGAGCTTGGGAAGCTGTGCCGGGTGCTGGGTGAAGAGGCGGGCCCATCCGGGCGCCCCCTTTCGGGGCACGAGGTTTCGGTCCGCTTCGCGATCGCCGCGGCCGGCGGGACCTACGACTTCTCGTCCAAGTTCGGCGCCGACGCGGCCGAGGCGGCCGAGATCCTTGACGCGGCCGGGCGTGCGGGCGCGTATCCGTCGCTGACCTTTCATCCTGGCACGCAGTGCACCGAGCCGGCGGTCTGGCGCCGCCACATCGAGGCGGCGGCGGCGATCTGCCGGAAGGCAGGCGTGACGCCCTGGCGGCTCAACGTCGGTGGCGGCTTCCCGTCGCGCCGGCTGGCTGGCGAGGAACCCGCGCTTGACGCCATCTTTGCCGAGATCCGCCGCGCCGCCGTCGACGCCTTCGAGGGCCGTCCGCCGGCGCTGGTGTGCGAGCCCGGCCGCGCCATGGTGGCCGAGGCCTTCACGCTGGGCGTGCGTGTGCGTGCCATCCGGCGGGGCGACGTCTTCATCAACGACGGGGTCTACGGCGGCTTCTCCGAGCTGCCCCTCATGGGCGCGACCGACCGGGTCAGGGCGCTGTCGCCCGATGGCCGGCCGCGGCGCGGCGAACTGCGGCCGGTGACCGTCTTCGGGCCGACCTGCGACAGCGTTGACCGGCTGCCGGGACGCCTTGCGCTGCCCGCCGACATCGCCGAGGGGGACTATCTTCTGTTCAGCGGTCTTGGGGCCTATTCGCTGGCAACGGCGACGCGTTTCAATGGCTTCGGCGACTTCAGCGTGGTGACGGTGGCCGCGCTTGACGGGCCGGCCGGCTGCGGCGGTGGGGCTGGACAAGCCGAGCGGGCGCGCTAGGCTTCGCGGCAGTCATCTTTCGCAGCCAAAGCCGGCAAGGGACGTTTCAATGCAGAAATTCGGGATCAGCCAGCCCGTGCGGCGGCGCGAGGACCTGCGCTTTCTGACCGGGCACGGCCGCTATGTCGATGACATCGCGCCCCGCGACGCGCTTTGGGGGGTCTTCTTCCGTTCGCCCGTGGCCCATGCCCGCATCACCGGGCTCGATGTCTCGGCGGCGCGCGCGGTGCCCGGCGTGCGTGCGGTCCTGACGGCCGAGGACCTTGTCGATGCGGGTGTCGATCTGGCGATGCCGGCCGTCCTTGTCAGAAACCGCGACGGCAGCCGAGCGGCCGCCCCCGTGCGCCCGGCACTGGCCGTGGACCGGGTGCGCTTCGTCGGCGAGGCGGTGGCCCTTGTCGTCGCCACGTCGCACGAAGCGGCGCTGGACGGGCTCGAGGCGATCGTCTTCGACCACGAAGACCTGCCCGTGCATCTCGACCTTGCGCCGGGCGGCGAGTCCCTTCACCCCGAAGCGCCCGACAATGTGGCCTTCGACTGGGAAATCGGTGACGCCGCGGCCGTGGACAGGGCGATCAGCCGTGGCGCCCATGTCGTGCGGCTTGCCGTGGACGACAACCGCATCATCGCCAATGCCGTCGAGCCGAGGAGCGCCGTCGCGACCTGGGACGGAGAGCGGCTTCACTTCAGCGTTTCAGGGCAGGGCGTCTGGGGTATCCGGGATGCGCTTGCCAAGGGGCTTGGGTTGCCGGCCGGGAAAGTGCATGTCACGACCCCCGACGTCGGTGGCGGTTTCGGCATGAAGGCGACGATGTATCCCGAGTATCTCGTCCTCGCCGAGGCGGCGCGCCGGCTTGGCGCTTCGGTCCGCTGGACGGCAAGCCGAACCGAATCGATGCTGGCCGACAACGCCGGACGCGACCTTGTCTCCACTGCGGAACTGGTCTTCGATGACGACTTCCGCCTCATGGCCTATCGCGTGCAGCACGATTGCAACCTTGGGGCCTACAACGGACATCTGGGCCAGGTCATCCAGACCGAACTTGGCGCCAAGGTGCTGACCGGTGTCTATGACATCCCGGCAGTGCACGCGCGCGTCCGCGGGATCTACACCAACACGACCCAGGTCGACGCCTATCGCGGTGCCGGCCGGCCCGAGGCGATCTACGTCCTCGAGCGGGCCATGGACCACGCGGCGCGCGTCCTCGGCGTCGACCCGTGGGAACTGCGGCAGAGAAACGTCATCCGGCCCGAAGCGCTGCCCTACACCAATGTCGCCGGCGAAACCTATGACGTCGGCGATTTTCCCCGCATGCTCGACCGCGCCATGGCCGAGGCCGATGTGGCCGGCTTCGGCGCACGGCGAAGCGCCTCGTCCGCACGAGGCAGGCTGCGGGGCATCGGCGTTTCCTTCTACATCGAGGCCATCCTGGGGGATCCGACCGAGGGGGCGACGGTCGAGTTCACCGAGGACGGGGTGGACCTTTATGTGGGCACCCAGTCGAACGGGCAGGGGCACGAAACCGTCTTTGCCCAGATCCTTTCGGATCTTTCAGGGATTCCCTTCGAGCGCATCCGCATCATCCAGGGCGACAGCGATCGAATCGCCAAGGGCGGGGGGACCGGAGGCTCGCGCTCGGTCACCGTACAGGGGACGGCAACGAAAGCCGTCGTCGAGACGACAGTCGAGGCCTTCTCGGCCTTCCTGAGAGATGAGCTCGGCGCCCCTGAGGTCACGTTCGAGGACGGAACCTTCCGGCCGGGAAACTCGAACCGGGCCATGACGATGCTCGAGGTGGCGGCGCTTGCGCGGGCGCGGGGCCGGACCGATCTGTTGCGCCAGCAGGCGACGATCCGGCTCGACGGGCGGTCATTTCCCAACGGCGTCCACGTCTGCGAGGTCGAGATCGACGTCGAGACGGGCGAACTCGACGTCGTTCGCTACACCGCCGTCGACGATTTCGGCACGCTCATGAACCCGCTTCTTGTCGAGGGACAGGTTCACGGTGGTGTGGCCCAGGGGATCGGGCAGGCCGTGTCCGAACGGGTCGTCTACGACGACACGGGACAGCTTCTGACGGCAACGTTCATGGATTACGCGGTGCCGCGCGCCGAGGATCTGTGCTTCATCCGCTTTGTCTCGGAACCGGTGCCGACGCGGACCAATCCCCTTGGGATGAAAGGCTGCGGCGAGGCGGGAACCGTCGGCGCGCTGGCGGCGGTGGCAAACGCCGTGCGCGATGCGCTTGCGGATTTCGGGGGCGAGAATGTGGACATGCCCTTCACGCCCGTCCGGCTCTGGTCGATGATCCATGGCCACCCCGTCCCCGGCGCCCGCGCCAGACCGATGCCC
>RFGD01000343.1 GCA_003696705.1 Alphaproteobacteria bacterium
CGCTACGGCCATCTGTCGCGCATTCGCGTGAAGAAAGGTCAGAAAGTCTCGCGCGGCGACCGCATCGGTGATATGGGAAACACCGGGCGGTCGACCGGCACGCATCTGCACTACGAGGTGCGCCGCAACGGCAAACCGCAAGATCCCATGACCTTCATCAGGGCAGGACACGATGTTTTCTAAAAGCAAGATCCACCAACCCGGAACCAAGACCCAGCCCGAGGGCGACGCCCACCCGGCCAAGCCCGAGGCACCGGCCACCAGGGCGCCCGAAGCCCCTGCGGCGTCCCCCAAGCCCAAGGCGCCGCCGTCCACCCTTTCGGCCGACCTGACGGTGAAGGGCAACCTCATCACCTCGGGGGACATCCAGGTCGAGGGCACGGTCGAGGGCGACATCCGCGCCCACCTTCTGACCGTCGGCGAGACGGCGACCGTGAAGGGAGAGATTGTCGCCGACGACATCGTCGTGAATGGCCGCGTCGTGGGCCGTGTCCGCGGCCTCAAGGTCCGGCTGACCTCGACGGCGCGGGTCGAAGGCGACATCATTCACAAGACGATCGCAATCGAATCCGGCGCCCACTTCGAAGGCTCGGTGCAGCGCCAGGAAGACCCGCTGAACGCGTCGTCCAAGGCGGCTCCGCGCGCAGGGGCGAAGGAAACGGCGTCGAGCTGACGCGCGGCCCGACGCACCCGACAGAACGTCACGGGCGGCCCCGGTCCCGGGGCCGCCCGCATGATTCCGGGCCCGCGCTCGCCTGCCTGCCTTGCCCGCGGCGCGGCCGGGACGAAAGCGACAACGGCCCTCAGACGCGCTCAGGCCGCCGCGGTCGGCTGATCCTCGAAGCTGACGGCGCGGCGATAGAGATGCCACGTCGCATGCCCCAGAAGCGGCAACACGATGAAAAGCCCAAGGAACGCCATCAGGGTTCCAAGGAACAGCAGCACCGCAACGCAAACGCCCCAGAACAGCATCGGTGCCGGATTGCCCAGCACCACCTGCCAGCTTGTGATGATCGCCGTGACAAGGTCGATGTCGCGATCGACCACCAGCGGCAGTCCGACCGCCGTGCTGGCAAAGATGACGAACGAAAGGGCCGCGCCGACGCAGGTGCCGACGGCAAGCATCGTCAGGCCGTTCGGCGTCAGAAGCACCTCGAAGGACGAGGTGATGTTCGTCATCGTCGACAGGCCGAGGAACAGGGCAAAGATCATGTGCGCCAGATAGGCCCAGATCATGAAGACCATCAGCATGATGGCAGCCAGAAACGGCACCTGTCCCCTGCCATGTGCGAAAATGCCCGTCAGAAGCGCGCCGATCCCGGGGCGCTCGCCGCGTTCCAGCCGGTGGCTGGCTTCGTAGAAGCCGACGGCCGCGAACGGGCCGACAAGCGGGAAGCCGATTGCCAGCACGAACACCCACCAGTGCTGGCCCTTCTGCGTCAGTTGCCAGGCAATGAACCACCCCGCCGCGACGAAGATCGCGCTGACAAGAAGCCCGTAGACGGGCGCCCGCCGAAAGTCCTCCCACCCGGCCGCCAGTGCGGCCCGAATGTCGGAGAAGTCGACCTCCATCGGAACCGGCGACGCGGCCAGGCTGGCGTCTGCCTCCTGGTTCATGACCATCCTCCCCTTGGTCAAGTCGCTGGATCAGGCCGTCCCGTCGGACGGCCTTCCGAAATGATTTCAGGAGGGCGGCCGGTCCGTCAGCAGTTTCGACAGGACCTGCGACAAGTTGTCCCGAAGAGGCCTCAGCCTTCGGCCTGCGCCTCGGCGCGCGACTTCCCGGCCACGTCCTTCGCCAGCGCGGCGGCCATGAAGGCGTCCAGATCGCCGTCGAGCACGCCCTGCGTGTCCGACGTCTCGACACCCGTTCGCAGGTCCTTCACCATCTGGTAGGGGTGCAGCACGTAAGAGCGGATCTGGTTGCCCCAGCCCGCTTCGCCCTTGGCCTCGTGCTGCTCCTGGATCTCGGCGTTGCGCCGCTCGAGTTCCAGCTGATAAAGGCGCGCCTTCAGGGCGGCCATCGCATTGGCGCGGTTCTGGTGCTGCGACTTCTCGGACGACGTCACGACGATTCCCGTGGGGATATGGGTGATCCGCACGGCCGAATCGGTCGTGTTCACGTGCTGTCCCCCTGCCCCGGAGGAACGATAGGTGTCGATACGGATCTCGTTCGGCGGAATGTCGATCTCGATGTTCTCGTCGACGACCGGATAGACCCAGACCGAGCAGAAGGACGTGTGCCGTCGCGCCGAACTGTCGAACGGCGAGATGCGGACCAGCCGGTGCACGCCCGATTCCGTCTTCAGCCAGCCATAGGCGTTCGGGCCGATGATCTTGTAGGTGACCGATTTGATGCCCGCCTCTTCACCCGGGTTTTCCGAGATCAGCTCGACCTTGTAGCCGTGCTTCTCGGCCCAGCGGACATACATGCGCGCCAGCATCGCCGCCCAGTCGCAGCTTTCGGTCCCGCCGGCCCCGGCATTGATCTCGAGGAAGGTGTCGTTGGCGTCGGCCTCTCCGGAAAGCAGGGCCTCGATCTCCTTCTTCTCGGCCTTCTCGCGCAGGGCCTTCAGCGCCTCCTCGGCCTCGCGGACGACCTCTTCGTCGCCTTCGGCCTCGCCGAGCTCGATCAGTTCGATGTTGTCGGCCAGCTCCTGCTCGATGGCGCGATAGGTCTCGATCTGATCGATGAGCGTCTGCCGATCGCGCATCAGCTTCTGCGCCTTCGCCGGATCGTTCCAGAGCTCGGGGTCCTCGGTCATCGCGTTGAATTCCTCGAGCCGATGCTCGGCCGTCTCGAGGTCCATGCGCTGGGCCAGAAGCTCCAGCGACTTGCGGATGGCCTCGACGTTGCTCTGCGCCTCTGCACGCATGACGGTTTCACCCTGATGCTTGACGGTTCAGCGGGCTTAGTAGCCGTCCCGCCGGGCCACGGCAAGCGCCCTGCGCGGCCCGGCCCCTAGTAGAGCCCCCCGGACGAGACGCTGCCGAAACTTGCGTTCGGCCGGTCGGCGCCCGTCCCGGCTCCGGCCGCGCCGCCGCCGGCGTCCTCGGAACCCCCGCCCGGGGTTTCGACAAGGGTGCCGGCTGCTTCCTCGCCAGGCTCGAGCGTCGGCAGGTCCGAGCCCATCGCAAACCCGCCATCGATGACCGAGAGCGCGCCGAAGAGCGGCTCTTCGCCCCGGCGGAAAAGCTCTTCGACGACGTTGTCGCCGGTGGCGTCCTCGGGCAGCCGTTCGCCGGTATAGCGATCGATCTTCACGAAGACCCCCTCTGGCGGGACCTTGAACGGACCGGCGCCATAGCGCGCCACGGCGGTCTTCATGAACTCGTTGAACACCGGCCCGCACATCGAGCCCCCATAGGCGCCACGGCCAAGCGGGCGCGGCTGGTCGAAGCCCATGTAGCAGCCCGCGACGATGTTCGACGTGAAGCCGATGAACCAGACATCGCGCGAATTGTTCGTGGTTCCCGTCTTGCCCGCCACCGGCACGTCAAGGTCGATGTATTTCGCCGCCGTCCCGCGCTCGACGACACCCCGCATCATCGAGGTCAACTGATAGGCCGTGACGGCATCGATGACCCGCCGCCGGTCCGACAGTATATGCGGAAGCTTGCCGGGCGGCAGATCGGGATCCGCGCAATCGACGCAGCGGCGCCGGTCGTGCCGGTAGATCGTCTCGCCCCAGCGGTTCTGCACCCGGTCGACAAGGGTCGGCTCGACCCGCTCGCCGCCGTTGGCGAACATCGCATAGGCCGAGACCATGCGAAAGAGCGTCGTCTCCTGCGAACCGAGCGCGTTGGCCAGATAGGGCTCGAGCCGATCGTAGACCCCGAAACGCTCGGCATAGCCGGCGATGATGTCCATGCCGACATCCTTGGCCAGACGCACGGTCATGAGGTTGCGGGAATAGACGATCCCGGTGCGCAGCGGCGCCGGCCCGTAGAACTTGTTCGACGAGTTCTTCGGCCGCCAGATCCCCTCTTCCGTCTCGACCGAGATCGGCGCGTCGATCACCACCGTATTGGGCGCATAGCCCGCATCCAGTGCCGCCGCGTAGACGAAAGGCTTGAAGGCAGACCCCGGCTGGCGCGTGGCCTGCGTGGCCCGGTTGAAGACCGAATGCTGATACGAGAAGCCGCCCTGCATGGCCAGGACGCGGCCGGTATGCACGTCCATCGCGACGAATGCGCCCTCGATCTCGGGGATCTGGCGAAGCGACCAGTGATCGATCTGATCGCCCTTCGTGATCGCCTTGACGTAGACGACGTCGCCCGGCTTGACGAGATCCGAGGGCCCGCGCGCGGCTTTCCGAGGCTTGCCGTCCGATCCAAGGGGGTGCGCCCATTTCACGTCCGACGCCGGGATCGTTCCCGTGCCTGCGACGCCCTCGATGCCGACGACGGCGCGCTTGCGGTCGGCAGCCAGCACGACCGCCGGGCGCCATTCGTCGATGTCGCGCGGCATCTTCACCTGCGACAGCGCCTCGCGCCATGCCGCCTCGTCCGAAAGGCGCGCGGGGTCGATGCTGGCCACGGCCCCGCGCCAGACGCCCTTCTTGCGGTCGTATTTCTCGAGCCCGGCGCGCAGGACCTCGGCCGCCTTCTTCTGCAGAACGGGGTCGACCGTGGCGCGGATCGCAAGCCCGCCGCCGAAGAACTCCTCCTCGCCGAAATCACGCGACAACTGGCGCCGGATCTCGTCGGTGAAGTAGTCGCGCGGCGGCATCTTCGCGCGGAAGCTCGGGTAGTCTCCGCCCTGCACCGAGCGCAGCGGCGCGGCGACGGCCCGTTCGTATTCGCTGCGGCTGATGTAGCCGTTCTGGAACATCTCCTTCAGGACGAAATTGCGCCGGGCGATCGCCCGCTCGCGCTGGCGCACCGGGTGATAGGTCGACGGCGCCTTGGGCAGCGCGCCCAGATAGGCGGCCTCCTCGGGCAGAAGCTCTTCCAGCGTCTTGTTGAAATAGGTCTGGGCCGCTGCCGTGACGCCGAAGGAGTTCTGCCCCAGCGCGATCTCGTTCAGATAGATCTCGAGGATCTTGTCCTTCGACATCACCCGCTCGATCCGCGAGGCGAGGATGATCTCCTTGATCTTGCGCTCGATCGAGCGCTCGCCGCCCAGAAGGAAGTTCTTCATCACCTGCTGGGTGATCGTCGAGGCGCCGCGCAGCCGCCCGCCGCGGGCGGCGTCGATCACCGCCTTGATGATCCCGAGGGGGTCGTACCCCGCGTGCTGATAGAAGCGCTTGTCCTCGGCCGAGATGAAGGCGCCCTTCACCAGTTCGGGAATATCCTCGATGGGGGTGAAC
>RFGD01000055.1 GCA_003696705.1 Alphaproteobacteria bacterium
CATCGACGCCCTTCAGGTGGATCTCGGTCCCCGAGGCGAGCGTCACGATGGTATCCGTCCCCGAGGCCGACGCCGCGATGCTCGTGATGTCGGTGGCCGTGCCGCCGGCAAGCGCGATCATGTCGACACCGTCCTGGAAGTCGAGGATCCAGTCGCGGCCCTCGTTCCTTGCCACGTCGAAGACGAAGGTGTCGGCCTGCGTCCCGCCGTCGAGAAGGTCGTTGCCAAGCCCGCCCGAGATCTGGTCGCGGCCCCCGCCGCCCGAGATCATGTCGCGGCCCGAACCGCCAAGGATCTTGTCCCGGCCGCCGCCGCCCTCGAGCGCGTCGCCGCCCCGGCCGCCGCTGATGATGTCCGCGCCGGCGCCGCCCGCGATCATGTCGCCGCCCTTGCCGCCCGAAAGCTTGTCATTGGCAGCGCCCGAGACGACGAAATCGGTGTCGGCGCTACCGACGAAGACCAGCTTCTTCGTGCGGGCCGCCGCGTCGACCGTCACACCGTTTTCGCCGCCGCTGGCGTCGATCTTGATCCTTTGCATGTCGAACAGCGCGTCAAAGGGCGAGGTGTCGACAGGCGTCACCGCCGTCAACGCCGCATCGAGCGCCACGAGGCTCCAGTTCATGCCCGTGATCGTGCCCTGAAGGCCGTTCTCCTCGAAACTCATGCTGGTGACGGTGCCGCCCGTCGGCGTCCCCGTCAGATCGAAGGTGAACCCCGAACCGGTGAGCGTCGTCTGGATGAAATTGGAAGGGTTCTCGACCACGATCGACGTCGGGGTCGAGGATAGGAGGTTCACGTTGTAAATGCCGGTGTTGTCGAAGAAAGCCCGGTCAAGAAGGAACCGGTCGAAGCCCGTATAGGCAATGGTGAGCATGTCCTGTCTACTCCGCTGAACTGACGCCGCCCGCGCGACGCGACGTGAAAAAAGGCCGGCGCCAATGGGGCACCGGCGGCGACAGCGTTGCACGCATGCCGCGAAAAGGCAACATTTCCGGGAAATTCCGCGTCGCGCCCGTCAGTGCCGGTCGGTGGCGCCGCACGCGCGGGGGCCGGGCGCGGGAAGCCCCGGCGGCGGGTCTCAGCCCGGCTCGGGCGCCCGCGCCGGCCTGCCCCTGCCCTTTCCCCTTCCGGCTGCGGGGCCGATGGCGCCGACCCGGCGCAGCCGGCGCAGGATGTGGCGGGCCGTCTCGGGCGGGGCGATGTCGTCCTTGCCGGCCAGGGCGGCGCGGAGGCGCCGGACGGTCCCGAGGCCCAGGGCAGAGAACGCCGCCTCGTCGCCGACCTCGATCGCCCTCGGGTCCGGCCGAAGCGGGTCCGAGACCGAGAAGCCCGCCACCTCCTCGACCCAGCGGATGTCGTCGGCCATGGCGGCGGCCTCGCGCGTCATCAGCGCCTCGGGGAAGGCAAGGCGATGGGGGCCGACGCCGGCCAGCGCCCGCGCCAGCGCCTTGCGCATCGCGGTGCGCCGGGCCGGCGCCTTCGGCAGCCCGGGCGCGCGGTTGAAGAGAAACAGAAGTGCCGCCCCCTCGGCCGAGAGCGAGGTATTGTCGACCCGCCGGGGCAGCCCCTCGGCCGAAACGCCCAGCCATTCGGCGAAATCCGCGACGATGTCGCCGTCGCGCAGACATTGGCGGTCGAACTTGCGCAAGGTCATGTTGTCGGCGCCCACCGCCTCGCGCCAGGGCTCGAGCCGGCGGCGATAGGCCGGCACCCGCGGCAGGAACTGCCGAAGCCCGCCCTGAAGCCGCTGCTGAAAACCGCTGGCCATGAGACTGCGGTAAGGCCGCACATAGGCGATGACGCGAATGCGGTCGTAGTGGCGTGCCAGCGTCTCGACCATGCGCC
>RFGD01000056.1 GCA_003696705.1 Alphaproteobacteria bacterium
CGCCCACTACGGCCTGCCCCCGAATTCCGACACCCTGACGCTCGTGCGCGAGGAAACCCCCGTCACCTTTCCCGAGAAGATCCGGACCGGTGCCGGCCCGGTGACCGTGTTCGACCCCGCCATGCCCGTGCACTGGCGCGTTCGCTGAGGAGTTTGCCCATGCTGCCCACCGGATTTCCCGACGCCCCGACCATCGCCCGGCTTTCGGCGCGCATGCTTCTCGAGATCGGGGCCGTGCATTTCAACGCGCGCGAGCCCTTCACGCTGGCTTCGGGGCTGCCGTCGCCGACCTACATCGACTGCCGCAAGCTGATCTCCTACCCGCGCATCCGTTCGACGCTCATGGACTTCATGGCAGCGACGGTCATGCGCAACGCGGGCTTCGAGGCCTTCGACAATGTCGCGGGCGGCGAGACGGCCGGCATCCCCTTCGCGGCGCTTGTCGCCGAACGGCTGGGACTTCCCATGAGCTACGTGCGCAAGAAGCCCAAGGGATATGGCCGCAACGCCCGCATCGAGGGCGTGATGAACGAGGGCGACCGCGTCCTTCTGGTCGAGGATCTGACGACGGACGGCGGTTCGAAACTGTCCTTTGTCGATGCGATCCGCGCCACGGGCGCCGAATGCGCGCACACCGCCGTGATCTTCTATTACGGGATCTTTCCGGAAACGGTGGACCGGCTTGGCGCGCATGGCGTGACGCTGCACCACCTTTGCACCTGGCACGACGTCCTGGCCGAGGCCCGCGCGGCAGAGGCCTTTGACCCGGCGACATTGGCCGAGGTCGAGGCCTTCCTTGCCGATCCGCGCGCCTGGCAGACCGCCCATGGCGGCTAGCGGGTCGTTGCCCCTACAAAGGGCACCCGCACCCAGATATTGACCGTCCGCATCCCGTTGCCCCAAAATCGGCGGCAAATGCTTCACATTCTGTCCACAGGATTTCCAGATTGCGCGACTCGGCCCCGGTGGGCGATACCCGTCGGGCACGAGCGAACGAGGTTGACATGAACAGCGTACCGGCCATGACGCCACCCCCGGGTCCGGCCGAGGAAGACGCCGGCCTGCCCCACAACATCGAAGCCGAGCAGCAGCTTCTTGGCGCGATCCTTGCCAACAACGACGTCTTCGACAAGGTTGCCGCCATCGTCGGGCCCGAGCACTTCTACGACCCCGTCCACGCCCGCATCTTCGAGGTCGCCGCGGCGCGGATCCTGAAGAACCAGCTGGTCTCGCCCGTCACGCTGAAGCCCTATTTCGAGGATGATGCCGCGCTGGCCGAGCTTGGCGGGCCGGCCTATCTCGTGCGGCTTCAGGGCGCGGCCATCTCGACCTTCGCGGCGCGCGACTACGCGCAGATGGTCTATGACCTGGCCATCCGCCGAGAGCTCATCGCGCTCGGCCGGGACATCGCCGACGAAGCCCGGCGCATGGAGGTCGAGAACGACCCCCGCGAGCAGATCGTCAATGCCGAACAGCGCCTTTACAAGCTGGCCGAAGAGGGCCGGACCGAATCGGGGTTCCAGTCCTTCCTGAAGGCCGTGACCGACGCCGTGAACGTGGCGAACGCCGCCTATCAGCGCGACGGCGGCCTGGCCGGCATCTCGACCGGACTTCAGGACCTCGACAAGAAGCTGGGCGGTCTGCACCGGTCGGACCTTCTGATCCTTGCCGGCCGGCCGTCGATGGGCAAGACCTCGCTGGCGACCAACATCGCCTTCAACATTGCAAAGGCCTACAAGCGCGGCCTTCTCCCCGATGGCACCGAGGGCGCGATCGACGGCGGCGTCGTCGGCTTCTTCTCGCTCGAGATGAGCGCCGAACAGCTGGCTGCCCGGATCCTTTCGGAAGCGGCCGAAGTCCCGTCCGAGCAGATCCGTCGCGGCGACATGACCGAAGAAGAGTTCCGCCGTTTCGTCGAGGCCGCGAAGGCGCTCGAAAGCTGTCCGCTGTTCATCGACGACACGCCGGCGCTGCCGATCAGCCAGCTTGCGGCACGGGCCCGGCGGCTGAAGCGCACGCACGGGCTCGATGTCCTGTTCGTGGACTACCTTCAGCTTGTGCGCCCGGCTTCGGCCAAGGACAGCCGCGTGAACGAAGTCTCCGAAATCACGCAGGGCCTGAAGGCGATCGCCAAGGAACTCGACATCCCCGTCGTCGCCCTGTCGCAGCTCTCGCGCCAGGTCGAGGCGCGAGAGGACAAGCGCCCGCAGCTGTCGGACCTGCGCGAGTCCGGCTCGATCGAGCAGGACGCGGACGTCGTGATGTTCGTCTTCCGGGAGGAATACTATCGCGAGCGCGAGAAGCCGGGGGATCACGACCTCGAGGCGATGGCGAAGTGGCAAGAGGTGATGGAGCGCGTCCACGGCAAGGCCGAGGTCATCATCGGCAAGCAACGCCACGGCCCCATCGGCACCGTCGAGCTTTCCTTCGAGGGCCAGTTCACGCGGTTCGGCAACCTTGCGCGAAGCTGGCAGGGCGACCCCGAGGGCTTCTGACGGGTGCCGGTGTCGCGCCGCCGCCTTTTCCCTTGACGCCGACGCCTCGGTCCGGTCCAAACCACACAACATGGCCAAAGCAGAACTTCAGATCGACCTTGGCGCGATAGTCGCGAACTGGCAGGCGCTTGCGCGACGCGCCGGCACTGCCGAAACGGGCGCCGTGGTCAAGGCCAATGCCTATGGGCTTGGCGTCGAGCGCGTGGCTCCGGCCCTGGC
>RFGD01000344.1 GCA_003696705.1 Alphaproteobacteria bacterium
GATGGCGCCCGTCACCGCCGCCGCCGCCGCGCCCAGCCCGAGCCAGACCCGCGACGGCCGGACGAACCATAGCGCCCCGAAGATCACCGCTGCCACATGCGGCCAGCGCTGCCAGATGCACAGCTTGCACGGCGGCAGTCCGCCCAGAAACTGAAACGCCAGCGCCCCGAGAAGAAGCGCGGCCGAGCCGCCAGCGGCCAGAAGGACGAGCGATTTCCGCGTCATAGGTACCTCAGAAGGACGAAGCCGCCCAGAAGAAGGGCAACGAAGACGGTGAAGACAAGACCGAGGCGCCTCTCGATGAAGCCGCGGACGGGTTCGCCGAACTTCCACAAGAGCGCCGCGACCAGGAAGAAGCGCAGCCCCCGCGCGACGACGGCCGCGATGACGAAGGTCGGCAGCGAAAGCCCCGTGGCGCCGGAAAGGATGGTGATGACCTTGAAGGGAAACGGCGTCACGCCGGCAAAAAGCACCGCCCAGGCGCCCCAGGTGTTGTAGGCGTCGGAAAAGCGGTCGAAATAGGCGGTCTTGCCGTAGAATTCGAGGACCGGGCGGCCCACTGTCTCGAAGGCGGCATGCCCGATCCAGTAGCCGACGAGCGCGCCAAGGACCGACCCGGCAAGGCAGATCGCGGCGATGCGCCAGGCGCGCGAGGGGGCGGCGATGACCATGGGGATCATGAGCACATCGGGGGGTATGGGAAAGACCGAGCTTTCCGCGAAGGCCACGAGAAACAGCGCCGCCGGGGCGTGGCGCGACACGGCGAGTGCAAGGGTCTGGCTGTAGATGGCGCGGATCATCGGGTCTCCCTGTCCAGGGGGGAAGTGCCCGACCGGACGGCCCGCGTCAAGGCAGGGGTCCGCAGCGGGCCCCGAAACGGCGGCAGGAGGAAAAAATGGGTGCAACAAACCTGACCGCGCGGTTAGTATTGGCGCGGGAATCACGCGCCCGACCGGCAAGGCGCCGGTCCTTCGGGCCGGGTTCGCAAGGACAATCGCACGGCGCGACGCGACTGTCGCAATAGGGAGGAGAAAAACCGTGAAACTTGGAGTGAAGACGATCCTGGCGGCCGCCGCGGCCCTTGGCCTTTCCGCCGGCGCCAGCTTGGCGCAGGACGTGACGCTGCGCTGCCAGCACTTCCTGTCGCCGAAAGGCTCGGTGCCGAAGTTCTTCATCGTGCCCTGGGCCGAGAAGGTCGAAAAGGACTCGGGCGGGCGCATCAAGGTCGAGGTCTACCCGGCCATGCAGCTGGGCGGCAAGCCGCCGGCGCTTTATGACCAGATCCGCGACGGGGTGATCGACTGTGGCTGGGCCATTCCCGCCTATACCCCGGGCCGCTTCCCCGAGGCCGAGGCCATGGAACTGCCGTTCATGACCTCGCGGTCGGCGGAAAAGTCGTCGATGGCGGCCTGGGAATTCACACAGAAATACCTGCAAGAGCGCTTTGCCGACGTCCATCTGGTTGCCGTCCACGTGCACGGTCCCGGCGTCATCCACAAGAAGGGCCCGGCGATCCGGAAGGTCGAGGACTTCAAGGGCCTGAAGCTGCGCGGCCCGTCGCGGCAGGCCAACAAGCTCCTGGAAGCGCTGGGCGCGACCACGGTCGGCATGCCCGTTCCCGCCTTCCCCGAGGCGCTGTCGAAGGGTGTCGTCGACGGCGGCGTCATCCCCTGGGAGGTTGTCCCCGCCCTTAAGGTCGAGGAACTGACCGACAGCCACACCGAGATCGGCGGCGATCGCTCGATGTACAACACCTACTTCATCTGGGCGATGAACAAGAACACCTACGAGGCACTGCCCGACGATCTGAAGGCCGTCATCGACGCCAACTCGGGGTTCGAGGCTTCGGCCTGGGCCGGCCGTGCGATGGATCAGGGCGATGTCCTGGGCAAGGAGAAGGTCGCGGCCACCGGCAACGAGATCTACACCCTGCCCGAGGAGGAGGTCGCCAAGATCCGCGCCGTGGGTGACAAGGTGATCGAGGCGTGGATCGCCGAAATGGAAGGCGCGGGCCTTCCGGGCAAGGCGATGGTCGAGGACGCCCGCGCCCTTGTGGCGAAATATTCCGACTGACGCGACATCACGGAACCACGGAACCGAGGCCCCGCCGATGCGGGGCCTCGGGCTGAGAGGCCGACCGCGGCACGCCCGGGGCGCGGCCGACAAGGCAGGGAGGCAGCGCACGCCATGACGGTCCTGATCGCCGGTGCCGGTATCGCCGGGCTTTCGCTTGGGCTTTCGTTGCATCAGCTTGGCATTCCGTTCCGCATTCACGAGGCGGTGCGCGAACTGAGCCCCCTGGGCGTCGGGATCAACATTCAGCCGCACGCCGTGCGCGAGCTCTTCGACCTCGGGCTCGAGGCGGGACTTCGCGAAATCGGGATCCCGATCGAGGGTGTCGCCTATTTCTCGGCCCAGGGCGGCGCCATCTGGCAAGAACCGCGGGGACGGCGCGCCGGCTATTCCTGGCCGCAATTCGCGGTGCACCGGGGCCGGCTTCAGATGATGCTCCTGGAGGCGTTGCGCGAACGGGCCGGCACCGAGGTCGTCCGCACCGGCGAGATGGTCGCCGACTGGCGCGGGGAAGGCGGCGAGGTGATTGCCCGGCTGGTCGACCGAAAGACCGGCGCCGCGCTGGGCGAAAGCCGGGGCAGCGTGCTTGTCGCCGCGGACGGGATCAACTCGGCCATTCGGGCGCGGCTTTTCCCCGACGAGGGTCCGGCGCGCTGGCGCGGCGTGATGATGTGGCGCGGCGTCTCGGCAGCGCCGCGATTTCTTGGTGGCCGGACCATGGCCATGGCGGGCCACCGGGGACAGAAGTTCGTCTGCTATCCCATTGCCGACACGGCCGACGGCCGCGCGCTCGTGAACTGGATCGCCGATCTTGCGCTGGACGGTTCCCTTCCCGAGGTGCAGGACTGGAACCGCGCGGCCGCCGCCGCCGAGATCCTGCCGGCATTCGAAAACTGGCGGTTCGACTGGCTGGACGTGCCGGCGCTTGTCCGCGCCGCGGAAGGCGTCTGGAAGTTCCCGATGGTCGATCGCGATCCGCTTGCGCGCTGGACGCATGGCGCGGTGACACTGATGGGCGACGCCGCGCATCCGATGTATCCGATCGGCTCGAACGGCGCGAGCCAGGCGATCATCGATGCCCGCGTCCTGGCGCGAGAGATGGGCCGCTGGGGCGCGGCCCCCATTGCCCTTCGCGCCTATGAGGACGAGCGCCGCCCGGTCACCAACGCCATCGTCCTGATGAATCGCCGGGACGGGCCGGACCGGGTCCTCGACGTCGTGGCGGCGCGCGCGCCCGCGGGCTTTGCCGACATCTCGGAGGTGATGCGCGCCGACGAGCTTCAGGCGATCGCCGATCGCTACAAGGCGGTTGCGGGGTTCGACGTGGAGACGCTAAACGCGAGGGCGCCGATCATCGGCCCCATCGGGGATGCGACGACAGGGAGGGCAGGGAAATGACGCTGGCAGGAAGTGCAGAGCGCGCCGTCGGGCGCCGACTGGCCGTCCTGTGCCACGGGCTGGCCTATTTCGGGGGGCTCGTCCTGGTGGCGCTGGCGGTGATCACCGTGATCTCGATCATCGGGCGGGCGCTGGTGCCCTTCGGCCTGTCGCCCGTCCGCGGCGACTTCGAGCTGGTCGAGGCGGGCTGTGCGGTGGCCGTCTTCTCGTTCCTGCCGTGGTGCCAGCTCAATCGCGGCCACGTGACGGTCGATGTCTTCATCCAGCGACTGCCGGACCGCGTCCAGGCGGCCCTCGGTCTTGTGGGGGACACGCTCATCGCGATCATCAGCGGCGTCATCCTGTGGCGGCTCTGGGCCGGCTTCGGAGAGAAGTTTCCCTACGGCGACAAGGCGTTTCGGGACGCGCTTGGCATGGGGCCGAAGCCGTTCTTTCCGGAAACCACCTACGAGCTCGAAATGCCCGTCTGGATCCCCTATGGGCTGGCCGTCGTTGGCGCGGCGATGTTCTTCGTCGTCTCGGTCTACACCGTCTGGCGCGCCCTCAACTGGACCCTCGAAGGACGGGAGCACGCGATATGACCGGCCTTGAACTTGCGATTGCGGCCTTTGCCCTCATGCTCCTGGCGATCTTCTTGCGGGTGCCCATCGCGGCGGCGATGGCCATCACCGGGTTCGTCGGCACCTGGATCGTCCTCGGGTCGCCAAACGCGCCGCTCGCGCAGCTGAAGACGCTCACCTACGACACGTTCTCGAGCTATTCGCTCTCGATCGTGCCGCTCTTTCTGCTGATGGGACAGTTCGCGACCAAGTCGGGCATGTCGAGCGCGCTTTTCGAGGCGGCGTCCGACTGGATCGGACACCGGCGGGGCGGCATCGCCATGGCGGCGGTCGGTGCCTGTGCGGGCTTCGGCGCGGTCTGCGGCTCGTCGCTGGCGACCGCCTCGACCATGGGGCAGGTGGCCCTTCCCGAGATGCGCAAGCGTGGCTACTCGGACGCGCTGTCGACGGGCGTTCTGGCCGCCGGCGGCACGCTTGGCATCCTGATCCCGCCGTCGGTCATCCTGGTCATCTATGCCATCCTGACCGAACAGAACATCGTCAAGATGTTCATCGGGGCGCTGGTGCCGGGCATCCTGGCGGCGATCGGTTACATGATCACGGTCTCGGTCTTCGTGCGGCTGTCGCCGGACGCCGCGCCGTCTGTGCCGCGCGCGACCTTCGGCCATCGCATCCGCACGCTTTTGCGCATCTGGCCGGTGGTCGTCATCTTCGGCCTTGTCATGGGGGGCATCGCGGCGGACTGGAACTGGTCGATGGACGGGGTGCAGGCGCTGTTCACGCCCACCGAGGGCGCCGCCGTCGGCGCGGTCGCCACGGGGATCTACGGGCTCATGACCGGCGGGCTCACGTGGTCGAGCTTTCTCGACAGCATCCGCTCCACGGCGCTGGCCACGGCCATGATCTTCTTCATCGTGTTCGGCGCACAGCTCTTCAATTCGTTCCTGGCCTTCACGCAGACGCCGCAGGCGCTGGCCGAATGGGTGACGGGCCAGGGCTTTTCGCCGCTGGCGGTGCTTGCGGCGATGCTGGTCTGCTATCTCGTCTTCGGCTGCGTCATGGACTCGCTTTCGATGATCCTTCTGACGATTCCCATCTTCTTTCCCATCGTCGAGGCGCTGGATTTCGGCCTGCCGGCCGAGGATGTCGCCATCTGGTTCGGGATCCTTGCGCTTATCGTGGTCGAGGTCGGGTTGATCACGCCGCCGGTGGGGATGAACCTTTTCATCATCCATTCGATGGCCAGCGACGTGCCCATCACGCGCACCTACAAGGGCGTGGCGCCGTTCATCCTGTCGGATCTCGTGCGGGTGGTCCTGCTGGTCTCCTTCCCGGGGATCACGCTCTGGCTTGTGCATCTTCTCTTCTGAATGCGGCCGGATTGACGAGCGCGCCGCCGCCC
>RFGD01000057.1 GCA_003696705.1 Alphaproteobacteria bacterium
CGAAGCTTGCGAAACTTGATTGCGCAACATTGAAACTTTATTGCGCCCGGACTGCCTTCCGCTTATGTAGTCTTCATCCAAAGCGGAGGGTGACATGGCTGTTCCGTCGGGAAAGCTGGATGCGATCGACCGCCGGATCCTGGCCGAGTTGCAGGCCGACGGGCGCATGACGAACGTTGAGCTGGCCCGGCGCGTCGGCATATCGGCGCCGCCGTGCCTGCGCCGTGTGCGCGCCCTCGAGGAGGCGGGCTTCATCCGCGGCTACCACGCCGACGTCGATGCGCGCGCCCTCGGGTTCGAGGTTCAGGTCTTTGCCATGGTGGGCCTGTCGAACCAGTCCGAAGCGGCGCTGTCGGCCTTCGAGGCGCAATGTCGCGAGTGGCCGCTGGTGCGCGAGTGTCACATGCTCAACGGCGAGATCGACTTCATCCTGAAGTGCGTTGCGCCCGACCTCTCGACCTTTCAGCGCTTCCTGACCGAGGAACTGACCGCGGCCGAGAATGTGGCCAGCGTGAAGACCTCGCTCGTCATCCGCTGCTCGAAGGATGAGCCGGGCGTGCCCTTCGACGTCCTCGAAAAGCGGCTCGAGGAGTCGGCGCTGTCCTGACGCCCTTGCCCGCGCCTGCCGGCGCCTAGCGGCCCAGAAGCTGTGCGAGTTCGGCGGCCGAAAGGCGCGGTGTCGTCGGCGGCGTGGCACGCCGGGGCAGGGCCTGGGCCGGGAAGAGCCGGACGAAGGCGTCCCGGACGTCGATGTCCAGATCCATGTTTGCAAAGATGCTGGCGTCATGCGCCTCGAAGGCAAGGCCGGTCGCAAGGATCCCCGCCTGGGCATCGGTCGAGACGTTGTAGACCGTCACCGGCGACACGGGGTTTACCGGAAAGACCGAATCGCCGTCGACGAGCGCGGTGACCGGCACGAAGGCGGCCGGCGTGCCGAAGCGGGTCTGGACCTTGGCGTGATGAAGAAGGATGCGCGCATGGCGCGAGACGACGATGTCCGCGGCCGGGCGGCCGGGCCCGAAGGCGTCTGCCGTGATGCGAAAGAGAAGCGGCGCATGCGGGGCGCCGCCGCGACGCCGGGCAAGGACATAGCTTCCCACCCAGCGGACCGTCGCGCTTTCCCCGTCAGAGGTCAGGACGGTGTCCCCGGGCACGATGTCCTCGACCGCGATCGAACCGTCCGGCGTCTGGATCGGCGTGCCATGTGCCACGGCGCCGCATGTCGCCTCGATGGCCGGGTGGGCCGGGGCGCGGACGTCCTTCCACTGTGCGCTGCCGTAGGAGTCGAGCCACGCGACCTGATAGGTTCGCGACGGAAGCGGGAGAACCGTGTCCGGGCCTTCCGGCCCGCGCCTGACGGGAACTGCGGAATTTCTGCCCGCGAATGCGCGAAGCTGGTGGGGTCCTGCCATGACTTGCCTCTCTGGCCTGTCCCTTGTACTGCCTGGCCCCCACCGAAAGCAGACGGACTGTTCGGCAAGACACTGCCTGCTCTTGACAGGGTTTGTCAAATTCTGACGCTTTTCGTCGACCCGGCGCGGCCAATTCGGGGTTGCCCGGGGTGGACTGTGCGCGGATCGGAAACGCTCGGGGCGCTGCCGAATCGAATGACGTCACGTTCCCGCGTTGGCCTTTGTTCGCGGCCGTGCTAGAGCCGGCAAAGACCGTCCGCACGAAGGATGAGCCATGCTGCCCATCAACCCCGCCCGAATTCCCGAAATCATGCGTCGCGCCAAGGAAGCCGAGGCCGCAGGCCGCGTCGGCGATGCGGAACGTCTCTATCGCTCGGTCGTCGCGGCCCGCCCCGAGGAGGCCGGCGCCTGGTTTTCGCTTGCCGCGCTGGCCGCCCGCCGGGGCGACCGGGGCGCGGCGGAAGAGGCGCTCGAGAAGGCGGCGGCGCTTCGGCCCGGCGAGCCGGCCATCTGGCGGGCCATGATCAGCCTGGCGCTCGGGGCCGGCGACCGGGCGAAGGCCGAGGCGGCGCTGGCACGGGCGCGGAAGGCGGTCGATGGACGGGCGGCCTCCGCCCTTGCCGCAATGATCGCGCCGTCGGCGGGCGGGCCGACCCGCTCACCCGCCGAGGGCGCGCCGAAATCCGCCGTGCGCAAGGTTCTGGACCTGGCGGGACGGCGGGACTTCCGTGCCGCGGCGGCCGAAGCCGCCGCGCTGTCGGCCCGCTACCCCGCGGCCGCCCTCTTCCCCCTGGTCGAGGCGACGGCCGCGGCCGAGCTTGGCCGCCACGACGCCGCCGAGCGCGCGTTTCACGAGGCGCTCCGGCGCTTTCCCGACTATCCCGAGGCGCACGCCCGCTTCGGCGAGTACCTTCTGGCCCGTGGGCGGCGGGACGAGGCGCGCCGGCATCTCGAGCGGGCGCGCGCGCTGTCACCGTCCGCGCCCGGGCCGCTTCTTGCCCTGGCGCGGCTCGAGCATGCGGCCGGCCGCGAAGACGACGCGTGGACGCTGCTCGAAGAGGCGGCGGCGAAGGGCGCGAAGGGCCCCGAGCTCGATCTCTTGCGCGGGCTCGTGGGGTCGCGCCTTGGGCGCGACAGCGCGCTTCGGTATCTGCGCCGCGCCGTCGGTGCCGGGTTTGGCGGGCTCGACGCCCGGCTCGAGCTTGCCTATGCGCTCGACCGCGGCGGAGAGACCGACGCGGCCCTGGCCGAGCTGGCCCGCATCGAAAGTGACGCCCCGGCGCGGGCCGACGTCAACGCGGTCCGGGCGCGGATCCTGATGTCGCTTGGCCGGTTCGACGAGGCGCTCGATCAACTGCGCGCGGGGATGGAGAAAGAGCCGACGCTGGGCAGTCTCTACTACTCCTACGCGACGGCCCGGAAGATCCGCTCCGACGATCCGATGATCGAGCGCATGGCCGATCTGTTCGAGGCCGGTTCCATGCCCGAGCTCGAGCGCGTGAGCCTTGGCTATGCGCTGGCCAAGGCGATGGAGGACACCGGCCAGCATGACCGCGTGTTCACCTATCTGAATGCGGCGAACGAGACGCTCTCGAGGCTCTATCCCTACGATTTCGAAGCCGACCGGGCCGAGGCCGAACGCGTCCGTCGGCATTTCACGCCGGCGCTTCGCCGCCGCTACGAAGGCGCCGGCGCCGCCGAGGCGCGGCCGATCTTCGTGACCGGCCTGCCACGGTCGGGCACGACGCTTGTCGAGCAGATCCTGTCGTCCCATTCCACGGTCGCGGCGGGCGGCGAAGTGGGCAAGCTTTCGCCCGTGATGCGCGATCTCGTCCGCACCCTCGACAAGGCGGGGGACCGGCCCGTCGACATCGACTTTGCCAACATCGGCCGCAGCTACTGGGCCTACCTGACCGCCCGGCATCCGGGCGCGCACAGGATCACCGACAAGTCGATCGCGACCTACAATCACATCGGCTATGTCAAGCTTGCCATGCCCAACGCGCGCATCATCGTCGTGCGCCGCGACCCGCGCGACAATGCCGTGTCGATCTACAAGAACTTCTTCGTCCCGGGCCAGCACAGGTATGCGACCAGCCTGCGGGACATCGCGCGGTTCCAGAAGCTGTTTGACCGGCAGGTCGCCTTCTGGCGCGAGGTCTGGCCCGACGCCTTCCACGAGGTCCACTACGAGGCCCTGGTGGCCGACCCCGAGGGCGAGGTGCGCAAGCTTCTGAAGGCGGCGGATCTGGAGTGGGAGGACGCCTGCCTCAACTTCCATCAGAACCGGCGGCGCGTCGACACCCTGTCGGTCCGGCAGGTGCGCCAGCCCCTCTATTCGTCGTCCGTCGGCGCGTGGACCCGCTACGAGAAGGACATGGCGCCGTTTCTTGACGAGTTCGCGAAGACTGCGCGCGTCTGACCCCCAGAAATGACGGAAGGCGCCGCCCGGTCGGCGGCGCCCCCCGTGTCATGCCCGTTCGTCTCAGGGCCGGCCGAGGCAAAGCTGGCGGGGAGCCGGCGCTTGAACCGTCATCGTGCCGGCCCGCGGCGGACGCGATCCGCGTTCCCACGGCAGTTTGCGGTCGAAACGCTCCGCTTCCTTGCGAACCCATTTCAGCCAGCGTCGATCGGTTCTTGCCATTTCCCTCTTTCCCTTCTTGTCTTGCCTTGGCGGACGAACGAGAGCCCAACAATCGGCCGGTTTCGTCACACGACTCGCACCTTGGTCTTTCACGTGACCACCGCCCTGATCCCTTGTGGTCATGGATGATCTTACGGGGCTTTGGGGCAATGGCGTGGCAGGGGTTCGGAATTTGCGCGTCAATTTGCCGGCCATCGCCGGCGCGCGGCTTCAGAGCACGATGGCCGAGATGAGCCGCCCATAGTCGGCGTTCCCCTCTCGCCGGGCGCGGCGGTAGGAGTAGAAGCGCTCGGGGTCCGAGAAGGTGCACATCCGGATCCATTCGGCATGCCCCACGCCGGCTTCGCGCAGCCGGTGCAGGACATAGCCCGGCAGGTCGAAGTGAACGCGGTCGCCCGCCCCGCCGGCGAAGAAGCGACCGTTGTGAGGGTCGTCGGCGAGGAACGTGTCCAGGAACTCGGGCCCGACCTCATAGGCGGTCTGGCTGATCGTCGGCCCGACCACGGCGGCAATCGATTCGCGGTCGGCGCCCAGGGACACCATCGCGTCGACCACATTCCCGAGCACGCCGCCAAGGGCACCGCGCCAGCCGGCGTGCGCGGCACCGACGACGCCGGCTTCCGCGTCGGCAAGCAGGACCGGAGCGCAATCGGCGGTGAGGACGGCGATGGCGATGCCGGGGTGCGAGGTGACGATGGCATCGGCACGCGGGCGCGCGCCCTGGGGCGGCGCCTCGATGGTGGCCACGTTGGCCGAGTGCACCTGATGGACCGTCACGAGCCGCTCGGGGCGCACGCCCATGGCACCGGCGACGCGCGCACGGTTGAGCGTCACCGCCTCGGCCAGATCGGACGAACCTTCGCCACAGTTGAGCCCGGCGAAGATCCCGGACGAGGCGCCCCCGCGCCGGGTGAAGAAACCGTGTCTGGGCGCAAGCGCTCCTGACGAAAGGATTTCCAGCGTCATGTCGTGAACCCCGGTGGGACGGGTGCGCCGCGAGGAACCGCAGCCACCGCCTTGAACAGCGTTCCCATTTCACGCGCGTCGGTCAAGCGTTCAAGCGCGTCGGCGATGGCGTCGGCCTCGGCCGGCGATTTCCCGCGCGCGAGCTGCGCGGCCCGGGGGCCAATCCCGAGTGCGGCCAGAAGCTGTCCCTGCGGCACGACGGCGGTGGGGCGCGCGCCGGCGGCGGCAATGGCGCGGCTCACGGCCTCGAAATCGACATGGGCGGTAAGATCGGCCTGGCCCGGCGCGGCAAGGGGGTCGGCCGTCTGGTGGGCGCGGACGGCCTGGAACGTGTCGCCGCGCGATCGCCAGTCGCCATAGTCGATGAAGATGGCCGCACCGCCGTGCCGGGCAATGCGCTCGGCGATCGCATGCACGACGCCTTGGACGGGCGCCGACGTCTCGACGATGTCGCCCGGCGCCGTATCGGCAAGGCGGCCCTCGAGCGCCGGCACGGCCGTCTCGGGGCCGAGGCCGAAGACAAGTCGGCCCTCTTCAAGCCCGATCATGCGCTCGCGCCAGCCGTGGGCGGTGCGCTGGAACTGGCGGATGGGCAAGGCGTCCAGAAATTCGTTGGCGATCAGGAAAAGCGGCTTCCCGGGCAGGCCGTCGACCGAGGCGTGCCAGACCGGGGCCGGCGCCGCGCCCGTCGCCAGAGCGACCGTCCGAAGCGTTTCGGCCTGCACGGCGCGGAGGCGCTTGCCGCCCTCGACAAGGTGCAGCTCAAGCGCCTCGTGAAAGCCGGGCACGCCTCGGGTTGCCCGAAGCGCATCGGCCATCAGGGTGCCCCGGCCCGGGCCGGGCTCGGCCAGCACGAAGGGGGCCGGTCGCCCCTGGTCGAGCCAGGCCTGGGCAAGGGCAAGGCCAAGAAGCTCGCCGAACATCTGGCTGACTTCGGGCGCCGTGATGAAATCCCCGGCCGCGCCGATGGGCTCGCCCCGCGCGTAATAGCCGTGGTCGGGGTGCATGAGGCAAAGCGACATGTATTCGGCAACCGTCATCGGCCCTTCGCGCGCGATCCGGGCGCGGATGATCTCGGCCAGCGCGGTCATGCGGGGTCTGCACGTCCGGCCGTGCGCGCCCGCGCGATCAGGACGGCGGCAAGGGCCAGCATCGGAAGCGAGAGGAGCTGCCCCATCGTCAGGCCGACCTCTCCGAATCGAATCGCATGGCCAAGCGGGTTTTCGGGGCTGACGAATTGCGGGTCCGGCTGGCGCACGAATTCCACAAGGAAGCGGCTGATCGCGTAGCCGCCAAGGAAGACGCCGGTCAGAAGGCCCGGCCGCCGCAGCCCCCCGGCGCGAAAGGCCAGCCAGAAGAGGAGCGCGCCGAGGAGCACGCCCTCGAGCCCCGCTTCGTAAAGCTGCGAAGGATGGCGCGCGCAGACATGCGGCCAGTCGGGGGGGCAGGCGGCAAGTTCGGACGGGAACTGAACGCCCCAGCGCAGGGTCGTCGGCCGGCCCCAGAGCTCGCCATTGATGAAATTCGCGATCCGGCCAAGGAAAAGACCGGGCGGCGTCGCCACCGCCATCGCGTCGGCAATGCCAAGGACCGGAAGCCGGTGGCGCCACGCGAACCAGCCGCTGGCCAGGACCACGCCCAGAAGGCCGCCGTGAAAGGACATGCCGCCACGCCAGACCATCGGGATCTCGGCCGGATGCGCCAGGTAATGCGCCGGCTGATAGAAAAGGACATAGCCAAGTCGCCCGCCCAGGATGACGCCAAGGACGACCCAGCTCAGAAGCGCCTCGATCTGGTCCGGCGTGGCTGGTGGCGTACGTCCCCAGAGCGCGGGCCGACGCACCAGCGCGACGACGATGCGCCAGCCGGCAAGAAGCCCGACGATATAAGCCAGCGCATACCAGCGCAGGGCCAGATGCACGGGCCCGATGTCGATGGCAAAGATCTCGGGGCCGATGTCGGGGAAGGGAAGGACTGCCTGCATGTCGTCTCCGTCTGCGGTTTTTCCTTCCCTTGCCGTCCGGGCGAAGTCAACCTTGTGGTTTTCCGTCCGAGTGCGCATATAGGCCCCGTTCAGCCGCCAGGGGACGCGCGATGCAGACACGCAACCGGATTTTCGAGGACTTCGCCCAGTTGATGACGAATGCAATGGGCGTCGCTCAGGGCGCACGGCAGGAGGCCGAGAACGCGATGAAGTCGCTGCTCGAGCGCTGGCTTGCCGACCGCGACCTCGTCACGCGCGAGGAGTTCGACGCCGTGCGCGCCATGGCCCAGAAGGCGCGGGAAGAGAATGAGAGCCTGCGCGCGGCGCTCGAGGCCCTGACGGAGCGCGTCGAAGCGCTCGAGGCCGCGGCGAAGACGCGCGGCGGCAAGGGCTGACCCAGGGGCCGGGCAAGGGCCGGGCCGCGCCCCATCGACAGGATCGACCTCGGACAAGGCTGCGGGCCGTCTTGGCGCGCCGCCCGTTGGCGGTGCGCGGGTTTTCCGCGTGCGCCCGGGACACGCGAAAAATTCCTTTACACGCTTCGGGAATTGCCACACCATATCTTGTAAGCGAGCCTGTGGGCATACGCTTCAATTTGGGTCCGGCCGCAGCTTCTGGTGGTGTGTGGCATAGGCGGGCCCAGGCGCAGGGGGCCGCCATGGCAAGAACCGATACGCTGATCGAAGCCGAGGACATTCATCCCATAGACATCGTCGAAGATCTGGCCGAGACGCGCGCCTGGGAATTCGATCGCCTCGGCGACGACCAGATCGCCATGGCCGCCGAAGGACAGTGGCGCACCTATGCGGTGACACTCGCGTGGTCGGGGTTCGATGAAACCTTGCGGCTCATCTGCACGTTCGAGATGGACCCGCCCGCCGCACGCCTTCCGGCCGTGTACGAGGCCATCAACCTTGCGAACGACCAGTGCTGGGCGGGGGCGTTCAGCTACTGGGCCGAGCAACGGCTCATGGTCTATCGCTACGGGCTTCTCCTGGCCGGCGGCGCCTTTGCGGGGTCCGAGCAGATCGACCGCATGCTGACGACGGCCGTGCGCGCGGCCGAGCGCTTCTACCCCGCCTTCCAGCTTGTCGCCTGGGGCGACGAGCCACCGGCCGAGGCGCTCAAGGTCGCCATTGCCCAGGCCTACGGCCGGGCCTAGTCTGGCGCCGAAACCGGCGCTGGAGGCGGCACATGGAATTCGAAGAAATTGCGGGCCGGGGCCTTGTCCTGGTCGGATGCGGGAAGATGGGCTCGGCTCTTCTCGAGGGATGGCTTCGCGGCGGGTTGCCGCCCGATGCCGTCTGGGTCGTCGAGCCGAACCCGAGCGACTGGCTTCGGGCGCGCGCCGAGGAGGGGGTTCATCTGTCGGCAGCGCTGCCGCCTGACCCGCGCGTCGTCGTGCTGGCCGTGAAGCCGCAGATGATGGCCGAGGCCTTGCCACAGATCGCGCAGGCGGTCGGGGCGGAGACGCTGGTCTTGTCGATCGCGGCCGGCACGCCCATCGCGGCCTTCGAGGCGGCCTTCGGCCCGGGCACCGCGATCGTGCGCGCCATGCCGAACACGCCGGCGGCCATCGGTCAGGGGATTTCGGCGATCGTCGGCAATGCCGCGGCCGGGGCCGAGGATCTGACCCTTGCCGAGCGGCTCATGCGGGCGGTCGGGGACGTGGTCCGTCTCGACGACGAGGCGCAGATGGATGCGGTGACCGCCGTGTCGGGTTCCGGTCCGGCCTATGTCTTTCTGTTGATCGAGGCACTGGCCGCCGCCGGCGCGGCCGAGGGATTGTCGCCCGAGCTGGCACTGCGCCTTGCGCGGGCGACGGTTGCCGGCGCGGGGGCCCTTGCGATCGAGGCCGACGAAGGGCCGGACCAGCTTCGCCGCAACGTCACCAGTCCCGGCGGCACCACCGAGGCGGCGCTTCGCGTCCTCATGGACGAGGCAGAGGGGCTGGGCCCGCTTGTGCGGCGGGCCGTGCATGCGGCGGCCGAGCGCAGCCGTGAACTCGGGAAGGCATCATGACGGACAGGATCAGCTTCGAAGACTTTCTGAAGGTCGATATCCGGGTCGGGAAGATCGTGCGGGCCGAGCCGTTTCCCGAAGCGCGCAAGCCGGCGTTCCGGCTCTGGATCGACTTCGGCCCCGAGATCGGCGAGAAGAAATCCTCGGCGCAGATCACGCGCCACTACACGCCCGAGGCGCTGGTCGGTCGGCAGGTGGTCGCCGTCGTCAACTTCCCGCCGCGTCAGATCGGCCCCATGCGGTCGGAGGTCCTTGTCCTTGGCGTTCCCGATGCGGAAGGAGAGGTGGTGCTTCTTCGCCCCGATCAAGAGGTGCCGCTCGGCGGGCGGATGTTCTGAGCCATGAAGGTATTTGTCACGCGTCAACTGCCGGCTGCGGTCCTCGAGGGGCTCGAGCGGGATTTCGAGGTCGAGCTGCGCCCGTCGCAGGCGCCGATGACCTCGGCCGAGGCGGCCGAGGCCCTGGCGCGCCACGAGGCCATCCTGCCGACCCTTGGCGATTCCTTCGACGCCGCCGCCTTTCGCGACGCCGGCGTGGTCAGGTGCCGGATCCTTGCCAATTTCGGCGTCGGCTACAATCACATCGACGTTGCGGCCGCGACGGCCGCGGGTGTCACCGTGACCAACACGCCCGGCGCCGTGACCGATGCCACGGCCGACGTTGCGGTCATGCTCATGCTGATGGCCGCGCGCCGTGCCGGCGAGGGGGAAAGGCTCGTCCGTTCGGGGCGATGGACCGGCTGGCATCCGACGCAGATGCTGGGCCAGCACGTGAGCGGGAAGCGCCTCGGCATCGTCGGGATCGGGCGTATCGGCCGCGCCATCGCCCGGCGGGGGCATTTCGGTTTCGGGATGGAGGTCGTGTTCCACAACCGCTCCAGGGTCAGCGACGCCGGCGTGCCGGCACGCCAGCTCGACGATATCCTTTCGGTGGCAAGAGCGGCGGATTTCCTCGTCGTCGCCGTCCCGGGCGGCCCGGCGACACGTCACCTTGTCGATGCGCGCGTGTTCGAGGCGATGCCGCGCCACGGCGTCTTCGTGAACATTTCGCGGGGCGACGTCGTCGACGAGGGGGCGCTGGTTGCGGCGCTCGGCAACGGCCAGATCGCGGCCGCCGGCCTTGACGTCTACGAGCACGAGCCCGCGGTCCCCGAAGCGCTGCGCCGGCTGGAAAACGCCGTCCTTCTGCCCCACCTCGGCACCGCCACGCTCGAGGTGCGCGAGGCGATGGGCATGATGGCGGTCGAGAATCTCCGCGCCTTCGCCGAAGGTCGGCCCGTCCCGAACCCGGTCACGGCCTGAGGCGCGGTCAGTCCGCCGCGGGGCGGTCGCCCATCGCCTCGCGCCAGTGGCGGCGGCAGAGCGACACATAGGTTTCGTTCCCGCCGACCTGGATCTGCTCTCCGTCCCGCAGGGGGCGCCCGTCCGGGCCCTTGCGGATGACCATGGTCGCCTTCTTGCCGCAGTGGCAGATTGTGCGGACCTCTCGCATCTCGTCGGCAAGGGCCAGAAGCGCGGCAGAGCCCGGGAAGAGCTCGCCGCGAAAATCGACCCGAAGCCCGTAACACATTACCGGAACGCCCAGGTCGTCCACGGCGCGCGCCAGCTGCCAGACCTGTTCGCGCGTCAGCCACTGGGCCTCGTCCACCATCACGCAGGCGACCGGCCCGCGGGCAAGGCGGTCGCGGATGCGCGCGAAGAGATCGTCGGCGCGGCCATAGGTGTCGGCCGGGGCCGAGATGCCGATGCGGCTGCCGATGCGCCCCGGCCCGTGCCGGTCGTCGAAATCCGCCGTCAGAAGATAGGTTTCCATGCCGCGTTCATTGTAGTTGTGCGACGCCTGCAAGAGCATCGTCGACTTGCCCGCGTTCATGGTCGAATAGTGGAAGTAGAGCTTGGCCATGGCTTCGCCTAGCGCGCCGCCGCCACGGGTTCAAGGCCCCGTCGCGCCAAGGCGTCCGGCGTCATTCCGAGGCCTGTCCCGGGCCCCGTCTGCAGCCCGCCGGAGGGCCCCACGTTGCCGCGCCAGCCTCCGACGGACCCACCCCTCCGAAGCCCAGCGGCTCCGCACTCGTGACGCGCCGGGTTGTGCCCGACAGAAATATTGTGACAATTGGGCCCGGGGGGCGGTATGGGAAATTTCAAAGGAGTTTCCCCCGCCGAGGAGCGAGGAACGCATGACGTCGAAAGTTGGCAGCTATCTCAAGAAGCATACCGAGGCGCTGGTAAAGGACGTCGGCCTCGAGGCCGCGTGTCAGATCAGCGGAAAGTCGAAGGCGACGCTGGGCCGCTACTATTCGGACCTGCCAGAGCACGCCGACCGCTTCATGCCCATCGACACGGTCGCCCTGCTCGAGGAAGCCGCCAGCCATCCGCACGTCACGGCCGCCCTGGCCGAGCTTCGCGGCCTCACGATCAATTACGGCGAACGGCGCCGGAACGCCCGACCGGGCGGGGTCAACTCGGACGTCGTCGTGTTGTCGCAGCGCTTCGCCATGCTGATGGCGGAATACAACCAGTCCATCGAGGACGGCGTCATCACGGTGAACGAGGCCAAGCGCCTCTTGCGAGAGACGCTAGAGCTTCAGCAGGTGCTCCTCGAGATGAAACTGCACCTCGAGGACGAGGTCGCCTGAGCCGCGCGGCTTGATCGCCCCCGGGTCGGGGAACTAGGTAACGCCTGTCCCGAAACGCAATGGGGGATCCCAATGCTCAGACATCTTGCCGTTCTGGCCCTTGTCCTTCTCACGGCCGTGCCCGTGGCGCCCGCCCAGGCCAAGGTGCCGGCGTCGAAGGCCGAGGTGACGCTAAGCTTCGTGCCGGTCGTCAAGCGCGCCCAGCCCTCGGTCGTCAACATCTACACCCGAAAGGTCGTGGCCGAGCGGGTCAACCCGTTCATGTCCGACCCGTTCTTTTCCGAGCTTTTCCGGGATTTCGGGACGCTTCGGCCGCGGGTGGAAAGCTCGCTCGGCTCGGGCGTCATCGCCGATCCGTCGGGCCTTGTCATCACCAACTATCACGTCGTCGGCGGCGCCGATGACATTCGCGTGGTGCTGTCGGACCGACGCGAGTTCTCGGCCGCCGTGGTGCTTGCCGACGAGGACGCGGACCTTGCGGTTCTGAAACTCGACGGTGCAAGGGACCTTCCGGCGCTTGCGTTCCGCGATTCCGACGAGGTCGAGGTCGGCGAGCTTGTCCTTGCCATCGGCAACCCCTTCGGTGTCGGCCAGACGGTGACAAGCGGCATCGTCTCGGGGCTGGCGCGCTCGGGCATCGGCCCGGGGGGCGGGCGTGGCTACTACATTCAGACCGACGCGCCGATCAACCCGGGCAACTCGGGGGGCGCGCTGATCGACATCGACGGCCGGCTGATCGGCATCAACACCCTGATCCTTTCGCGCTCGGGCGGATCGAACGGGATCGGCTTCGCAATTCCGGCTAACCTCGCGGCGCGGTTTCTCGACCAGGCGCGGGCCGGGAAGGACCGCTTCGAGCGGCCCTGGGCCGGGCTGACCGGACAGCCCGTGGACGCCTCGTTGGCCGAGGCGCTGGGCCTGCCCCTGCCCGAGGGCGTCGTCATCACCGAGATGCACCCGTCGAGCCCCTTCGCGAAGGCAGGCCTCAGGCCCGGTGATGTCGTTCTGGCGATCGACGGCCGGCCGGTGAACTCGCCGGCGGAGATGCTTTTCCGCCTGACCGTCCGCGGTATCGGCGCCACGGTCGAGGTCGACTACTGGCGCGACGGAAAGCGGCATCAGGCGTCGGTCGCGCTTGCCCCGCCCCCGGACGAGCCCCCACGCGCCGAGATGACGTTCGACACCTTCCCCTTCGAGGGCCTGCATGTCGTGACGCTGAACCCGGCCGTCGCCAGCGAGTACGGCCTGGGCGTCGACGCGAAGGGCGTTCTCGTGATCGAGCCCGGGCCCGTTCTTCTGCGCGTCGGCCTCAGACCCGGCGACATCATCCTTGCCGTGCAGGGGCAGGAGGTCGCGACCACGGCCGAGCTTCGGCGCGTCCTCGGCCGGGACGCGCGGCGGTGGGAATTCGTCGTCAGTCGCGCCGGGCGCATCATCACCCTTCGCTTCAGCCTGTAAGGGGGCAGCGTGGCCGATCTGTTCGACAAGGACGACATGGAGGACACGGGCAAGGGGCGCGCGCCCGCGCCGCGCGACGAGGCCGGCACGCCGCGCCCGCTGGCCGACAGGCTCAGGCCGCAGAGCCTCGCAGAGGTCGTGGGGCAGGACCACCTTCTCGGCCCCGAGGGGGCGCTTCGCGTGATGCTCGACGGCGGGCATGTCTCGTCGCTGATCTTCTGGGGGCCGCCGGGCGTCGGCAAGACGACCATCGCCCGGCTTCTGGCCGACGAGACGGACATGGACTTCGTCCAGATCAGCGCCATCTTCACCGGCGTGCCCGAGCTTCGGAAGGTGTTCGAACAGGCACGCATTCGCCGCCAAGCCGGGCGCCAGACGCTTCTGTTCGTCGACGAGATCCACCGTTTCAACAAGGCGCAGCAGGACAGTTTCCTGCCGCTCATGGAAGACGGGACGATCCTTCTTGTCGGCGCGACCACCGAAAACCCTTCATTCGAACTCAACGCCGCGCTTCTGTCGCGCGCCCAGGTCCTGACGCTCGACCGTCTGGACGAGGAGGCGCTTGAAAGGCTTCTTGCGCGGGCCGAAAAGGCGCTCGGCCGAACGCTGCCGTTGTCGGCCGAGGCGCGGTCGGCGATGATTTCGATGGCCGATGGCGACGGGCGCGCCCTTCTCAACATGGCCGAACAGGTCGCCGCCTGGGACGTTCCCGGCCCGATAGATGCCGAGACGCTGGCCCACAGGCTGATGCGGCGCGCCGCGAAATACGACAAGTCCGGCGACGAGCACTACAATCTGATCTCGGCCCTGCACAAGGCGGTGCGGGGATCGGACCCGGATGCGGCGCTCTACTGGCTGGCCCGGATGCTCGAGGGGGGCGAGGACCCGCGCTTTCTCGCCCGGCGCATCACGCGCATGGCGGTCGAGGATATCGGCCTTGCGGACCCGCAGGCCCAGACGCTCTGCCTCCATGCCTGGGAAGTCTACGAGCGCCTCGGCTCGCCCGAGGGCGAACTCGCGCTGGCACAGGCGGTTCTCTATCTTGCCCTCGCGCCGAAGTCGAACGCCGGCTACGTCGCCTACAAGATGGCGCGCGCGGCGGCGCGCAAGACGGGCTCGGCGCCGCCGCCCAAGCACATCCTGAACGCCCCCACCCGGCTGATGAAAGAGCAGGGTTACGGCGAGGGCTACATCTACGACCATGACGCCGACGGCGGCTTTTCCGGGCAGAACTATTTTCCCGACGGCATGAAGCGCGGGGTCTATTACGTCCCCGTCGAGCGCGGCTTCGAGCGGGAACTCAAACGGCGGCTCGACTGGTTCACGCGCCAGCGCGCGCGGGCCGGGCGCGTCAAGGGGTCGGGGGACAGTTGACTTTCACCTCCGCCCGCACGAGGAAGGCGCCCATGAACGCAATGCTTTTTCAGGTTGCCCTTGGCGGGGCGCTGGGCGCCTCGCTGCGCTATCTGGTCTCGGTCGGCGCGATGCGGCTTCTCGGCCCCGGCTTTCCCTGGGCGACGCTGTTTGTCAATGTCGTCGGGTCCTTCGCCATGGGGGTGATCGTGGTCGTGCTTGCCCACAAGGACGCCACCCGGCTGGCGCCTTTCCTGATGACGGGTCTTCTTGGCGGGTTCACGACGTTCTCGGCCTTTTCGCTCGACGTCGCGACGCTGGTCGAGCGCGGACAGCCGGGCCTGGCGCTCGGCTACGCCGGGGCGTCGGTCCTTCTGTCCCTGGCAGCCATGGCGCTGGGGCTCGTGTTCACGCGCGGGCTGTTCGCATGACGGGCGTCCAGCGCCTTCGCGTGACCGAGGATGAGGGCGAGATGCGCCTTGACCGCTGGCTTCGGCGGCACTTCCCCCATCTCTCGCAGGGCCAGATCGAGCGCATGTGCCGGAAGGGAGAGCTTCGCCTTGATGGCGCGCGCGTGCGCGCCGCGACGCGGGTGCGGCCCGGCCAGGAGGTGCGCGTGCCGCCACTGCCGGCACCGACGGCCCGGCCGGCCGCCGAGGAGCACCGGGCCCCGGCCCGGCCGGCCGAGGACGACCGGCGCATGATGCGCGAGGCGGTCCTTTACATGGACGACCACCTTGTCGCCATCAACAAGCCGCCGGGCCTGCCCAGCCAGGGCGGCAGCGGGCAGGGCCAGCGCCATGTCGATGCGCTTGCCGAAGCGCTTCGCTTCGGGCGCGCGGAAAAGCCGCTTCTGGTCCACCGGCTCGACAAGGACACCTCCGGGGTCCTTCTTCTGGCCCGGTCGCCGCGTGTCGCCCGCCGCCTGTCCGAGGCCTTCCGCAGTCGCGCCACGCGCAAGATCTACTGGGCGGCGGTCGCCGGCGTGCCAAGCCCCCGGAAGGGGACGATCCGCTACGGGCTCGTGAAGGGGGCCGGCTCTCGGGCCGAGGCCGAGCGCATGCGCTGCCTGCATCCCGACGAGGTCGACCGGACACCCGGTGCCAAGCGCGCGCGCACCGATTATGCCGTGCTTTCGACCCTTGGGAAGCGTGCGGCCTGGGTGGCGCTGGTGCCCGTGACGGGGCGCACGCATCAGTTGCGTGCCCACATGGCGGCCATGGGGCACCCGATCATCGGCGACACGAAATACGGCACCCGGGGACAGGAGAACCTTGGCGACGGCTGGGGTGCCCAGCTTGGCGGCGAGGTGTCGCGAAAACTGCATCTGCATGCGCGCTCGATCCGGTTTCGTCACCCGATCACGGGGGCCGAAATGGTCATCACGGCGCCGCTGCCTGCGCACATGAAGCGGACCTGGGACATGGTCGGCTGGTCGGTCGAGGATGTTCCGGACGACCCGTTCGACGGGACCGAGGGAGGCTAGGCCGTGCCGAGGCTTGTGATCTTCGATGTCGACGGCACGCTTGTCGACAGCCAGGCACATATCGTCGGCGCCATGGCGGACGCCTTCGACGCGCTTCGCATCCCCGTGCCGTCCCGGGCCGAGATCCTTGGCGTCGTGGGGCTGTCGCTGCCGCTGGCGCTGGCAAGACTGGCGCCTGCGCTGGGTGCGCGGGACCTGGAACGGCTTGGCGCGGCCTACCGCGAAAGCTTCATGACCCGCCGGGATCGCGCGCCGGTCGGCGAGGTCGCGCCGTTCTACCCCGGCATGCGGGCGCTTCTTGACGCCTTGTCCGCGCAGGACGACGTCCTTCTTGGCGTGGCGACGGGAAAGTCGCGGCGCGGGCTTGAACGCCTTGTCGAGGCGCACGGCCTCGGGCCGCTGTTCGTCACCACGCAGACCGCGGACGATCACCCGTCGAAACCGAACCCCGCCATGATCCTTGCCGCCCTGGCCGAAACTGGCGTCGCGCCGGACCGCGCGGTGATGGTGGGCGATACGACCTTCGATATCGAAATGGCGGGCGCGGCCGGTGTGCGCGGGCTTGGCGTTGCCTGGGGCTATCACGGCGCGGACGCACTCGAACGGGCGGGGGCCGAGGCCGTGGCAGACACGGCCGAGGCGCTGGCCGGCCTTCTTCATGCGGCTGAATGGGAGGGATGAAATGACGGAAAGAGGCATGCGCCGCTTCTGGAAGGCCGTCGAGGTTGCGAAGGAGGCCGACGGCTGGTCGGTGGCACTGGACGGTCGGCCGCTCAGGACCCCGGCCAAGGCGCCGTTTCTGGTGCCGACAGAGGCGCTTGCCCGGCGCGTCGCCGCCGAATGGGCAGCGCAGGGCGAACGGGTGGACCCGGCCTCGATGCCCTTCACGCGCTCGGCCAACAGCGCAATCGACCGCGTGGCGCCCGCGCATGCCGAGGTGGCCTCGATCGTCGCGGCCTATGCCGAAACGGACCTTCTTTGCTACCGCGCGACCCATCCGGCGGAACTTGCAAGGCGGCAGGCGGAAGCCTGGGACCCGCTACTGGACTGGGCGGCATCGGCCCTTGGCACGCCACTGAAGGCAACGGTCGGGATCGTCCCGGTCGCACAGCCGTCGGCATCGCTTGCGGCGCTTGCCGAAGAGGTCAGGCGCCACGATCCCTTCGCGCTTGCGGCGCTCCACGATCTCGTGGCGCTGTCGGGGTCGCTGATCCTCGGACTTGCCGTGGCGAAGGGACGACTTTCTCCGGACCGCGCGTGGGAACTGTCGCGCCTCGACGAGGACTGGCAAGAGGCCCAGTGGGGGACCGACGAAGACGCCGCCGCCGTCGCCGCAGCACGCCGTCGCGACTTCCTGCATGCCGCCGCGTTCCTTTCCCTTCTTGGCGAAAAGGGCGCGCCCGCGGCGGCGTGAATTCAGCCGTGGCGGCGGGAATCGGGCGGAAGATCTTGCGTTGACGCGGCGGAAACCTTCGCCAGCGGCCTTGACGCGACAGGCCAGATTTGAACAAACTCGGCGCCGTTGAGGGGGGACAATCTCTCAAGAACTCACCGCGGGGCCCTGGCCTCGCACAAAAGCCCGGCCCCGGCCGGGCCACCTTACAGGAAGAGGTAAGTTGAACATGAAGAAACATCTGCTTCTCGGCGCGCTCGCGGTTGCGGGGCTTGCCGCCGGTGCCGCGTCCGGTGCGACGCTCGACGACGTGAAGGCACGCGGCAAGCTGAAGTGCGGCGTGACCACGGGCCTCGTCGGCTTCGCGGCGCCCGATGCGAACGGCAACTGGGCCGGTTTCGACGTTTCGTATTGCCGTGCGCTGGCTGCCGCGGTGCTTGGCGACCAGAACGCCATCGAGTTTGTCCCGACCACGGGCAAGACGCGCTTCACGGCCCTCGCCTCGGGCGAGGTGGACGTCCTTGCGCGTAACACCACCTGGACCTTCTCGCGCGATGTCGACCTGAAGTTCGAGTTCGTCGGGATCAACTACTACGACGGTCAGGGCTTCATGGTGCCGAAGTCGCTGGGCGTCAGCTCGGCCAAGGAGCTTGACGGCGCCACGGTCTGCATCCAGACCGGCACGACGACCGAGCTGAACCTCGCGGACTTCTTCCGCTCGAACAACATGGACTACGAGCCGGTCCCGATCGAGACCAACGCCGAAGCCCAGCAGCAGTTCCTGGCCGGCGCCTGTGACGTCTACACGACCGACGCCTCGGGCCTTGCCGCGACGCGGGCGACCTTCGAGAACCCGGGTGACTACGTGATCCTGCCCGAGATCATCTCGAAAGAGCCGCTTGGTCCGCTCGTGCGCCATGGCGACCAGGAGTGGGGCGACATCGCCCGCTGGACGCTGAACGCGCTCATCTCGGCCGAAGAGCTTGGCATCACCTCGGCCAACATCGACGAGCTTGCCAAGGGCACGAACAACCCCGAGATCAACCGCATCCTTGGTACCGAGGGCGATCTTGGCGGCATGTTCCGCCTCGACAAGCAGTGGGCCTACCGCGCCATCAAGGCCGGCGGCAACTACGGCGAACTCTTCGAGAAGCACATCGGCGAATCGACGCCGGTCGGTCTTGCCCGCGGGCTGAATGCCCAGTGGAAGGACGGCGGCCTTCTCTACTCGCCGCCGTTCCGCTGATCGGACGGACGCAAGGAAAGGGGCGCGGCGATCATGCCGCGCCCCGATCCCATGGGTGACTAACCTTTTCGGCAGATCTCTTGCAGGGCGGCCCCGCGGGGCCGCTGCCAAGTATAAGAAAGACGCGCGACAGCACGGGGGCCGCAAATGACCGTGACGACTGATCCTCCGAAGGAGTCGTTCCGACTCGGCATGCTCATCTACGACACCCGCTACCGGGCCATGACCATCCAGGTCGTCGCCATGTTCGGGTTCATGCTTCTTCTGGGCTGGCTGGTCAGCAATACGATCCGCAACCTCGACGCCCTGGGCAAGGGCATCGATTTCGGCTTCCTGTGGGAGCCCGCGGGCTATGACATCAACCAGCATCTGATCGAATACAATTCCCAGATGCCGCATATCCGGGCGGCGGCCATCGGCCTCATGAACACGCTTCTCGTTGCGTTCATGGGCTGTGTCCTGGCGACGATCCTTGGCGTCGTCATCGGCGTGCTGCGCCTTTCGCGGAACTGGCTGGTCGCGAAGCTCATGACCGTCTATGTCGAGGGCTTCCGGAACGTTCCCGTCCTTCTCTGGATCGTCTTCTTCATGGCGATCCTCATCGAGACATTGCCCGCCCCGCGCGACTTCAGAAGCGGCGAGGCGACGATGTTCCTTGGTGACATGGTCGCCTTCACGAACCGCGGCTTCTACATTCCCGAGCCCAAGTTCACGGCCGGGCTTGGCGACGTCAGCGTCTTCAACGGTGCCTTCGCCGTCAGTCTCGACCTGATCGCCTTCCTCCTTACGCTGGGCGCCGGGATCCTGATCGCGCGGCTCGTCAAGCTTCGCGCCGACCGCATTCAGGAAGCGACCGGCGATCGGCCGACGACCTGGTATCTCGAACTCGGCTTCGTCTTCCTGCCGGCCATCGTGCTTCTCTGGGTCCTTGGCTTCTATCTCGAACCGCCGGCCCTGAAGGGCTTCAACTTCAAGGGCGGCATCCACATGCGCAACTCGCTGATCGCGCTGTGGCTGGCCCTTTCGTTCTACACCGCGGCCTTCATCGCAGAGATCGTGCGCGGTGGCATCCTTGCGGTGCCGAAAGGCCAGACCGAGGCGTCCTATGCGCTCGGGCTTCGGCCGAACCTGACCATGCGCCTTGTCATCCTGCCGCAGGCGCTTCGGGTCATCATCCCGCCGCTCATCTCGAACTATCTCAACCTGACGAAGAACTCGTCGCTTGCGATTGCGGTGGGCTACATGGACATCACCGGCACGCTGGGCGGGATCACGCTGAACCAGACGGGGCGAGAGCTCGAGTGCATCCTTCTTCTGATGCTGTGCTACCTCACCATCTCGCTTCTGATTTCGGCGGTGATGAACTGGTACAACAGCCACGTCAAACTGGTGGAGCGTTGAGATGAGCGATCTGTCCTTCGTCCGCACCGAGATGCTCCCGCCGAAAGAGCCGCCGGCAACGGAAGTCGGGGTCATCGGATGGCTGCGCGAAAACCTGTTCTCGGGCTGGAAGAACACGGTCCTGACGATCCTTTCGCTTCTGGCCATCTACCTCGTCCTGTCCGAGATCCTGCCCTGGATCTTCCACTCGGCATGGAACGCCGGCTCGCTTGACGAGTGCCGCAAGCTTATCAAGAGCGCATACGGCGAAGAGGCAAGCGGCGCCTGCTGGGCGGTCATCCGCGAGCGGTGGTTGCAGCTTCTTTTCGGCTTCTACCCGACCGAGCTTTACTGGCGACCGATCCTGACCTTTGTCCTTCTGATCGTCGCCATCGCGCCGGTTCTCTTCCCCGAGCTGCCCCGTCGGCTTCTGAGCTTCACGCCGATCTTTCCGTTCGTGGCCGTCTGGCTCCTCTGGGGCGGGTCCATCTGGACGCCGATCATGGCGCTTCTCGGTTTCGTCATCGGCTATGTCGCCTTCACGCTGGTGACGCCGCGGATGGGTGCGATCCTGGGCGTCATCGCGGCCGTTCTCGTGCCGGTGATCTGGTGGCTCTACCTTGCCGGGCCGGTGGCGGAGGCGATCCACGGGCTTGTTCCGATCGGGCTCGAGCCGGTGAAAAGCCGCCTCTTCGGGGGCTTCATGCTTTCGATCACGATCGGCGTCACCGCGATCGGCGCGTCGCTCCCGCTCGGGATCATTCTCGCCCTTGCGCGGCAATCGGACCTGTTCATCGTGAAGACGCTTTCGGTCGGCTTCATCGAGTTCATCCGCGGTGTGCCGCTCATCACGCTTCTGTTCGTGGCTTCGACGCTTCTGAACATCTTCATGCCGCCGGGGACGAACTTCGACATCATCCTGCGCGTCATGATCATGACGACCATCTTCGCCGCGGCCTACATGGCCGAGGTCATCCGTGGCGGCCTCGCGGCCCTGCCGAAGGGGCAGTATGAAGCCGCGGCGGCGCTGGGTCTCGACTACTGGAAGTCGATGCGGCTCGTGATCCTGCCGCAGGC
>RFGD01000345.1 GCA_003696705.1 Alphaproteobacteria bacterium
CGGATGTCTTCGTGAATGCCGATTACCGCGCCGATCAGATCGTGGGCCATCTCGAACTTGCACGCGCCGGCCGGATGCAGGTCCGTTACCTGCGCGAAGACCGGCTCGGCGGCGCGCTGGGTTCGGCTGGGACGCTCCTTCATCTTCAGGACATCAACGCCGCTTTCGACGGGGATTTCATTGTCATGTGCGGCGACACGATTGCCGATATCGACCTCGCGGCCCTCGTGGATTGCCACCGCCGAAGCGGTGCCGCGGCCACCATTGCCACGCGCAGGGTGGCCCCGGATCAGGTTCACAAATACGGCATCGCCGTCACCGGCCCCGAAGGAGAGATCGTCGGCTTCCAGGAAAAGCCCCGGCCGGCCGAGGCCGCGTCCGATCTCGCCAGCACGGGGATCTACGTGTTCAACCCCCGCGCACTCGCGCTCTTGCCGCGCAAGGGGGCCATGGACATTGCCGGGGACCTTCTGCCGCGCCTGCTTGCGGCCGGGGAACGGGTTCAGTCCTACGAGGCCGATTTCGCCTGGATGGACATCGGGGCGCCGATCGATCTCTACAACGCGTCGGTGCGCGCACTCGGCCAACGCATCGCCGGTGCAGAGCCCGCCGGGATACGCGGTCGCGGCGGCGTGTGGCTCGGCGATGGCGCACGGCTGTCGCGGCTTTCCGCCGTGAAGGGGCCGGCCTTCATCGGCGCCGATGCGCGGGTTGCGGCCGGTGCCTCGTTGCGGGGCCCGGTCATCATCGGGACCGACGCGCGAATTGGTGCCGGGGCACAGCTTCGCCACTGCCTGGTCCTGCCGGGCACGACTGTTCCGCGCGGCCAACGCATCGAGTCCGAGATTGTGGGGCCTGGGTTCCGCATCCCCCTGCGCTCGAAACCCGAGGTGGAACGGGCCGACAGGCTGGCGGCAGGGGCGCCTAGGGCCGTCGTGGCCGGCGCCGCCCAAGGGGTTTGAAATCCATGCGTGGCTTCTATCGGTCCTTCGGCGGGGCCATGTGCTTTCCCGCCGTCCTCCTTCTCCTCGCGGGCGCGGCGGCTCCCGACACACTCGACCGCTTCTGGCTTCTCTGGGAAAAGCGGGCCGAGCAGGGCGACTGCCCATCGGGTCGCGACTGCTCGGTCCGGCGCAATTTCTCGGTCAGGCCCTTTCAGGAGGCTGACCGGGACGCGGCGCTTCAACTCTTCACCCTGCTCGAACGAAAGGCGATCTCGGCCGGACAACAGCCCGACAGCCCGGACGCGCCGCGATTCTGCAAAGGCGGCGCCCAGGCCCTCGATTTCGACCCTGAGCTCTTGCGCCTTTCCAACAAGCTCGAGGCGCTTCGCGGCATCCGGGCCGTCCATTTCGATCTCTCGCGCCTGCGTGCACCGGACGGGTATGCGGGTGAATTCGGCCCCAGCCTTCAGGCCGAGTTCGAGCGGAGATTTCGCGCGGCCGGGCTTCAGGTCGTATCGGAAGAGAAGATCCAGAAAGAGCCGGGGGTGCCGATCCTCAACGTCTATTTCTCGCCAACCAATCTGGAAACCGGATGCCACTATTCGGTCTTTGCGGCCCTGAGCCAGACGGTTCTCTTGACGCGCGACATTCGCACCAAGCTTCGCGCCGGGACCTGGGCGCGTTCGGAAGGGCCGTCAGACGAGTTTCCCGAGGCGACCGAATTCGACGCCATTCTCAGGATCGCCGACGCATTTCTGCGTGACTGGGTGAAGGCCAACGCGCACTGACCCG
>RFGD01000346.1 GCA_003696705.1 Alphaproteobacteria bacterium
GCCACATGGCTGGAGGAGCAAGAACCCACGATGCGCAAAGACCACCATAACCAGCTCCGGCTGTCGCCGGCGCGTGTCGAGCACCCCCACGCGCGGGAGCTGGAGGCCATCAGCGATGTCCTCGATGCCAACCCTATGTTGGCCGCGCTGGTCACACAAGACCTGGTGGGCCCGGAACACAGTGCCGACCGAGGTCGCCAGGGCCTGACCGGCGATCAGGTACTCCGCATCGCAGTGCTCAAGCAGATGGAGGGCTTCAGTTACGAGGAGCTGGCCTTCCACCTCGCGGACTCGTTGACCTACCAGCGCTTCTGCCGCATCGGCATCGGCGACCGGGTGCGGAAGGCCTCGGCGCTCCAGGACAACGTCCGGCGTATCCAGCCGTCGACCTGGGAGGCTGTCAACCGCGTCATCGTCGACCATGCACGGGCGGAGGGCGTCGAGCGCGGCGACAAGGTGCGCATCGACGCGACCGTCACCGCGACGAACATCCACCCGCCCGACGATGCCGCCCAGCTCTGGGACACGGTCCGGGTCATCACGCGGCTGCTGGACCAGGTGACGAAGGCCGGCTTCTCGGTGAGCTACGCCCGGCGGACGAAGCGGGCGAAGCGGCGAAGGATGGACGTGATGAACGCCAAGAAGGCGGGCGCTCGGCGACGGGCCTACCGGGACCTGATCCGCGTCACCGAGGAGGTCCTGGGCTTCGCGGACGCTGCGGTCAACGTGCTGCCTGAGTGCGACCCCGTCGCGGTCGGCTTCGCCACAGAGCTGGCCCACTTCGCCGAGCTGGGACGGCGCGTCGTCGACCAGACCCGCCGGCGGGTCATCCACGGCGACAAGGTGGCAGCCCAGGACAAGGTGGTCTCCATCTTCGAGCCGCACACCGACATCATCGTCAAGGGCCGCCGGGACGTGCAGTACGGCCACAAGATGTTCCTGACCGCTGGAGCATCCTCACTGGTGGTCGACCTCCTCGTGACCGACGGCAACCCGGCCGATTCGACCCTGGTCGAGACCATGCTCGACCGCGCCGCCGATGCGCTCGGGCGCGTGCCCCGGCAAGCCGCCCTCGACGGTGGCTTCGCCTCGAAGGCCAACCTCGCCGCAGCCAAGGAGCGCGGAGTCAAGGACGTCTGCTTCAGCAAGGGTCGGAGTCTCGAGATCCCGGACATGGTCAAGAGCGCCTGGGTCTACAAGCGCTTGCGTCGCTTCCGAGCCGGCGTCGAGGGCGTCATCTCCTTCCTCAAGCGAGCCTTCGGCTTCGACCGTTGCACCTGGCGCGGACTCGAGGGCTTCAAGGCCTACGCATGGGCCTCCGTGGTCTCCTGCAACCTCCTCATCATCGCAAGACACATGCTCGAATAGCCCCTGCCAATCGTTCTTTCTCAGCACTCACCGCCCGCCGGCAGCCCGCCGAAGACGTCACCGGTACGACCTCGCGCGGCCCCCGGCAGCGCACACGGACCCCGTTCGCCGTCAAGCCGGATTCGCGCCGCGCCAACCGAGCCGCGGAAGCCCAATTCCTGGATGGGAAC
>RFGD01000347.1 GCA_003696705.1 Alphaproteobacteria bacterium
CGCGCCGTGTAGCCGCGCAGCAGCGCCTTGTGGGCGAGGTTCTTGACGAGCGTGGTCTTCCCCACGCCGTTGGGGCCGACGAGGATCACGTTGGCTGCCTCCTCGAGGAAGCCAAGGGTGAAGACCTCCTCCAAGAGCTCGCGGTCGATCCGCCTGGGCCAGCTCCAGTCGAAGGAGGCCAGCTCCTTAAAGCGACCCAGCTTGGCGTTGCGGACACGGCGCGCCAGGCTCCGCACCTGGCGCTCCTCCTCCTCGTGCTCGAGCAGGCGCGGCAGCCAGGGCTGCTCGGCGTATTCGTCCCAATTGGCAACGAGGCCATAGAGTTTGAGGGCGTTGGCCCGCTCGCGCAGCTCGTCAGGCGAGGAGCGCGGCGCTCGGCGTCGCTTCGTCATCGTCGTCGTCCTTTCTCTCCTCGCCGCGGGCGAGCTCGTCGTAACTCTCCAGCGAGTGGGGACGCACGCTCAGCCCGCGCACGCGCGGGTCGTCGGGCAGCGCGAGCGGCGTCGCGGGCGGCAGCCCGCGCGCGCGCCGCTCGCGCTCGAGGACCTGGCGCACGCCGGGCACGTGCAGCACGCCGCGCTCGAGCACTTCGCGCACGGCGGCCTCCAGCTCCTCGGCGCCGTAGGTGTCCAGCAGCCTGAGCAGGCGCTGGGTCGCGTTGCCCAGGTTCGCGCCGCGCTCGGCGAGCCGCACCAGCAGTTCGCGCGTGGCGGGCGCCGCGTGGGCCAGCCGGTCCATGCCTCGGTGCTTGCGCCCCTGCCGCTTGGCCTCGACGAGCCCGGCGACGTGGGCCGGGTCCTCGATCTGCGCGCCGCGATCGTAGCTCCGCGTGTGGCGGGCGATCTCGTCCGTCCCGTCGAGCACGCGCACCGTGTCGGGTGAAGCGAGCACGACCAGCGTTCGCCGCGTGTGGGTGTGCGGCACGCTGTAGTCGTTCTTGTCGAAGCGCACATAGGGGGTCTTCCCCACGCGCACCTCCTTGCGCTCGTCGGTAGGAAACGGCGCGTCCGGAAGCGCCAGCAAGTGCTCGCGCTCGCGCTCCAGGGCCTCACCCACGCTGAGCGTGTCGTCCTCAGCGCAGCGGCGCTCGAGCGACGCGCCCCGGCACCAGGCCTCGGCTTGCGCGTTGAGGTCGTCGAGGTCGCGCCACGTCCGAGCGAGGAAGAAGCCCGAGCGCACGTAGCGGATCGCGCGCTCGACCCGCCCCTTCTCGTTGCCGCGTGCCACCGCGACGGGGCGCGGCTCGAAGCGGTAGTGGTCTGCGAAGTCCAGCAGGAGCGGGTTGAAGCGGATCGCCTCGCCCACCCGCTCCAGCACCGCGCTCTTCAGGTTGTCGTAGAGCAAGACCCTGGGGACGCCGCCGAAGAAGGCGAAGGCGCCCTCGTGACCGCGGAGGAAGTTTTCGCTCTGTTGGCCGAGGTAGAAGCGCAGGAAGAGCGCCCTCGACCAGGAGAGCACCATGACGAAGCCTACGAGCGGGCGCGTCGCGCGTCCGAGCTCGA
>RFGD01000348.1 GCA_003696705.1 Alphaproteobacteria bacterium
GACGCAGCCGGTGAAAAGATAAAGCCCCCAGGCCGTCTCGACACGGCCCACGCCGACGCCCTTCACGGCGACGATGTAGATCGCGATCAGGAAGACGTCGGCCATCGCCAGCCGCCCGATGGCCATCAGCGCCCCGTGCACCCGCGGCGACAGAAGCCCGAACTGGATGAGCGACAGCCCGAGCGTCTTCATCATCGGCGCAAAGATCGCCAGGAAGGTGACGAGAAGCGCCAGCACCACGTCCGACTGCCAGAGCGTCGCGATGCCCGAGATCACCGAAACCTCGTCCAGCGCGAAGAGCGGCAGGAACCCCGCCCGCAGCACAGGCGCGAACCAGGCGACGGGGAAGAGCACCAGAAGCGACAGGTTCGCCGCGCGCAGGACCCATGCAGCGGCGCCCGCCGTCCGCCGCGGCTCAGCGGACCGCGGCAATGGGACCTTCCGCACGGCCGTGAATGAACTGATCGACATAGGGGTTGCCCGAATTGTCGAGCGCCTCGACCGGGCCGCACCACTGGATGACGCCGTCATGAAGCATCGCCACGCGGTCGGCGATGGCGCGCACGCTGGTCATGTCATGGGTGATCGTGACCGCCGTCGCGCCCAGATCCGTGACGATCTCTCGGATGAGGCGGTTGATGACCCCGGCAAGGATCGGGTCCAGACCGGTCGTCGGCTCGTCGAAGAAGATGATTTCCGGCTCGGCCGCGATGGCGCGGGCAAGTCCGACACGCTTCTGCATGCCGCCCGACAGTTCGGCCGGGTAGAGATCGGCCACATCGGCGCCAAGCCCGACCCGCCGCAACTTCTCGACCGCGACGCGCCGCGCCTCGGCCCTCGGCAGCCGCCGTTCGCCCCTGAGAAGCCGGAAGGCGACATTCTGCCAGACCGTCAGGCTGTCGAACAGGGCGCCGCCCTGAAACAGCATGCCGAAGCGGGCCAGGAAGTCGTCGCGGTCGAACTCGGTAACATCCCTGCCGTCCAGGAAGATGCGCCCGCCGTCGGGGCGGATGAGGCCAAGGATGCATTTCAGAAGCACCGACTTGCCGGTCCCCGAGCCGCCGATGACGACCAGGCTTTCGCCCGTCGCCACCTCCAGCGAGACGTCGCGAAGGACCGACTTGGGCCCGAAACTCTTGGCGAGGTGCTCTATGCGGATCATGTGCCGAAGAATAGCTGTGTGAGGATGTAGTTCGCGGCAAGGATCAGGATCGAGGCCGAGACGACGGCGTTCGTCGTCGCCCGCCCCACACCGCGGGCGCCGCGCCCCGAGTGCATGCCGTGGTAGCATCCCATGAGCGCCACAATGAAGCCGAAGACGGCCGCCTTCACAAGGCCCGAGGTGACGTCGAAGGCTTCAAGGAACTCGACGGTGTTCTTGAGGTAGGTCGCGGCGTTGAAGCCCAGCCGGTTCACGCTGACAAGATAGCCGCCCATGATCCCGATGACGTCGCCGACGCCGACCAGGACCGGCACGGCCAGGGTCGCCGCCAGGATCCGCGGCACGGCAAGGTATTTCAGCGGGTTGGTCGACAGCGTGACCAGCGCGTCGATCTGTTCGGTGACCTTCATCGTGCCAAGCTCTGCCGCGATCGAGGCCGAGACGCGCCCCGCCACCATGAGCCCGCCCAGGACGGGCCCCAGTTCGCGCACGATGCCGATGGCCACGATCGAGGGCACGACCGTTTCGGCGTTGAACCTGGCGCCGCCCGAGTAGATCTGAAGGGCGAGCGCGCCGCCCGTGAAAAGCGCCGTCATGCCCACGACCGGAAGCGAGAAATATCCGATGTTCAGAAGGGCAAGCACGAATTCGCGCGGGTAAAACGGGGGGCGCGCGAAATGGGAAACCGCCCGCCCGGCAAAGATGGCGATCCGTCCGATGGCGCCAAGAAGGGCAAGCGTCGAATGACCGATGGCGGCCACGGGTGCAAGCAGGGTCATTCGCCACCTCCGGAAGCGTCAAGATAGCGCCGCGCATAGCGACCGCCGAGGCTGGTCAGGATCTCGTAGCCGATGGTGCCCGCTGCGTCGGCAAGCGCGTCGATGCCCTGCGCGGGGCCGAGGATCTCGAGCCGGTCGGGCACGGCCGGGAGGTCCGTGACGTCGACGGTGATGAGGTCCATCGAGACCCTCCCCACGATCGGACAGGGCGCGCCGTCGGCAAACAGTTGACCCCGATTGCTCAGGCTCCGGATGAGGCCGTCGGCGTAACCCGCGGAAACCGTGGCGATAATGCGGTCGGTATCGGCGTGCCATGTGGCGTTGTAGCCCACCGCTTCCCCGGCCGAGACGCGGCGCGTCTGGATCACCGGCAAGGTCAGCGAGACGACAGGCTCGGCCTCGGCGAAGGGGCGTCCGCCATAAAGGCCGATGCCCGGTCGCACGAGGTCGAAATGGTAGGACGGGCCAAGAAGGATCCCGCCGGTCGCGGCCAGCGAGCGCCGCGCCTCGAGCCCGGCCGTCATCGCCCGGAAGGCGGCGAGTTGCCGGGCGTTCTGCGGGCTTTCGGGCTCGTCGGCCGAGGCAAGGTGGCTCATGACCAGGGCCGGGCCCTGGCGGGTCGCAACGTCGCGGATGCGGCGCCACTCGTCCGCCTCCATCCCCAGCCGGTTCATGCCGGTATCAATCTGGATGCCGAACGCCCCGTCCGGCCGGGTGGCGCGGTCGCGGCGAAACTGTTCGGGCGAATTCAGAAGCGGCACCAGCGCACCGGCCTCGAGGAGCGGGGCGTCGCCCTCCATATGGCCGGCGAAGACGAAGATGTCCGGGCCCGGGCCGAGGATCCGGCGCAGATCGGCCCCTTCCTCGGCCGTGGCGACGAAGAAGCGCCGCGCGCCCGCCCGTGCCAGGGCCGGAGCCACGCGCTCGACGCCAAGCC
>RFGD01000349.1 GCA_003696705.1 Alphaproteobacteria bacterium
CCTTCTCGCTTGACGAGATCGCGATTCTCGTCCGGGCGACGCATCAGATGCGCGCCTTCGAGGATCGCTTCCTGACCATCGGGCTTCCGTATCGGGTCGTCGGCGGCCCCCGCTTCTACGAACGCATGGAGATCCGCGACGCCATGGCCTACCTGCGTCTTGCGGTAAGCCCGAGCGACGATCTTGCCTTCGAGCGCATCGTTAACACGCCGCGGCGCGGTCTTGGCGACAAGGCGCAGCAAAGGATCCGCGAGGCGGCCCGGGCCGAGGACGTGCCGCAGGTCGTCGGCGCCGCGCGGCTTCTGGAGGCGGGCGGGCTGAAGGGCAAGGGGGCCGGGGCGCTTCGCACGCTCCTGTCCGACATCGGCCGCTGGCACGAGGCGGTGCGCGCCGGCACGCCGTCCCATGTCGAGCTTGCCGAGATGATCCTCGACGAGTCGGGCTATACGGCCTACTGGCAGAACCAGAAGACGCCCGAGGCCGAAGGGCGGCTCGAGAACCTCAAGGAACTCGTCAAGGCGCTCGAGGGGTTCGAGAACCTGCAGGGATTTCTCGAACACGTCAGCCTTGTCATGGACAACGACGCCGAACTGGACGAGCCGAAGGTGTCGCTCATGACGCTGCACGCGGCCAAGGGGCTGGAGTTTCCGGCGGTTTTCCTGCCCGGCTGGGAAGAGGGGCTGTTTCCGAACCAGCGCTCGCTGGACGAAAGCGGGCTGAAGGGGCTCGAGGAAGAGCGGCGGCTGGCCTATGTCGGGATCACGCGCGCGGCCGAGCTTTGCACGATTTCCTTCGCCGCCAATCGGCTTGTTCATGGCCAGTGGCAGTCACAGATGCCGTCGCGCTTCATCGACGAGTTGCCCGAAGACCACGTCGAGGTGCTGACGCCGCCCGGGCTTTACGGTGGCGGTTATGGCGCGGCGGGGATGCGGGGCGGGGCGGCCTCGGATCTCGAGGCGCGCGCAGCCCGGGCCGACGCCTACAACTCGCCGGGTTGGCGGCGGATGCAGGCCGCTGCGGCGAACCGGTCGCTCCGCCAGCCGGCCGAGGCCCGCGGGCTTGTCGTCGACATGGGTGCCGCACCTGCCTTCGGCGTGGGCGATCGCGTCTTCCACCAGAAATTCGGCTATGGCACCGTGACCGATGTTGAAGGGGACAAGCTCGACATCGATTTCGACAAGGCCGGCGCGAAAAAGATCGTCGCGCGGTTCGTCGTGGCGGCCGAAAGCGCCACCGACGTGCCGTTCTGAGCCACTTTCCGCGCCCCGTCCGATCACGCCGGCTCGCAAGGGGCCGTCGGTCCGTCAGATCCCGGAAACGGAACGTGGCGACGCCCAGGGAGGAGGGGCGCCGCCACGCACGCGTTCCGGCGTCAGGGAGGAGGTGCCGCCGGAAACCCGGGTCAGGGCGGGGGAGGAGTTCCGCCGTTTCCCGTATGTGCCCGGCCGTCGGGGCCGGAAAAGCTCGGTGCGGCGGGGCCCCCAACGAGGGAGGAGGAGCGCGGGAAGCCCCGCCGCAAGGTTCGAAGCGATCGAGGGAGGATCGTCGCTTCGTTTGTCCACGGCCCCGAGGAGGGAGGGAGGAAGAGAGGGCCGTGGTGTTGCGTCAATGCCGGGGAGGAGGAGGCATCGACAGCGCGTCGCGAGGCTCAGGGAGGAGGAGCGCCCCGCGACGAATGCAAGGCGTCAGCCCTTCGCGCCGTAGGCGGCCTCGTAGGCGATGCCGCGGATCATTGCGCGAGAAAGGCCAAGGTCGTTCAGCTCGCGATCCGAGAGCGAGGCCAGCTCGTTCAGGGTCTGCCGATACAGACGATGGCGGCGGTAGGCTTCGGCGGCAGCGCGGAAGAGGGCGCCGGCGCGGTCGGCCAGCGAGTGATGGGCGACGCGGGTGTCCTGTGCAAACGCCATTTTTTCAACCTTTCCAGTGTGTTGTCTTCGTCGGGTTGGGGCGTCGCCGTGCGGCTGGCGTCCCGTTGCGCTTCTCATATGGGATTTTGCTGCCGCGCAGCAATTCCGATTTTCGGCATTGCCGCTATGCAGCAAGTGCATGTCTGACCTTGGGAAAACCTCGACCGCTGAACTGAACCGTTCAGGCGGGGGCGAGGTGGCCCGCCGGCCCCTCGCGCAAGGGTAGAGCCTGGGGCGACTTCGGATGCCGCCAGGCGCCTCCGGGCACCGTTGCACCCGCCCGCCGGGGCCGGCACCGCGGGCCGAGAGCGCCGGTGATTCGCCTCGCCCGCACCCGAAAGGGCGTTCTCGCCGGGGTTTCAGGCCGGCTTCACGGGAATGGATGAGAAATCATGGTCCGAGGTCATGGGATCGTGCGCCGCCGCC
>RFGD01000350.1 GCA_003696705.1 Alphaproteobacteria bacterium
CAGGTCGTCGTAGCCCGGGGTGTCGGGCCGGTCGGGGTGACGCCCACCGTTACGGCCGACGAAGTCCAGGTTCATGCCGATGCCGATCCGACGGTTCACCGTCGGTAACGGGTCGGGGTCGGATGGGACGGGGGCGACCTCTGGCGTTGTACCGGTAGGGTCCGCGAGTGCATCCACGCGCGTGCGAAGCTCGTCGATCTGCTGTTGCTGATCGTCCAGACGATCCACCAAGGCAGACACGTCCGCCTCGCCAGTAATGGATACGCTTTGGGCCTGAGCCGGATCGAGTAGCCGCCCAACCAGAAGGATCCCCACGGCCATCAGCAGAAGGATCCGGTATCTCTCAAACCCGCATTGACGTGTCGTCGCAGGTCGTTCGTGTGTTCGTGTCATCATCGCCTCCTTGCGTGATGGTGTGGGTGTCACAACGGGATCGCCTCCGCCCCGATCGGTACCCGGTCCGGGTCCGGCCTGTTCCGTGGCCGCCGGCGGCGTGGTTTCGGGTTGAGCTTCTGCTTGAGCGCCTCGATGACCTTTGCAGCGGCGGCTCGATCGTTGAGCGCATCCAGATCCCGCAGACTCGCGGCCCGGCCGCCGGTCGCCCGATCGATCACGCCGTTCAGGTACGGCTCCGAGATCTGCAGGCGATCGGCCAGCTCCATGATCCGATGACGCTGCTTCTGGATGACACTGCGGGCCTTGTCGTGCCAGTAGCCCATCCGCCAACCGGGCAGCACGCCGCCGGCCGCCGCCTCGGCGGTGGCCATGTACTGCTCGAAGTCGTCCTGGTTGAGCCGCGGGCTGCGGCTGGTCAGCCTTCCCCCGTGGACGGCGCGACCGCCCAAGGACGACAGCACCATCCGACGCTGCTGGTCGTTCCAGCCGGCGTGCCGCGCCGCGATCGCGGCGAGTCGGACCTGTTTGGGCTTCCAGGGCACTACTCGTACTCCTCGACCCAGCGTTGTTTCCAGTCGAACGGGTGCTTCAACCCCGGCTTGTTCGGTTCCCACCGGATGCCGTGGTCGCC
>RFGD01000058.1 GCA_003696705.1 Alphaproteobacteria bacterium
CGGGGGCGCGATCCCGCCGGGCGGTCCGGCTTGCCCGGCAGGCGAAAGGATGACTGGCGAAGTCACGCGTGCTGCGCTAGCCTTCCGTCATTCTCTGGTAGAAAAGGGGTTACTCGTGATGGCAAGGCCCGATCCTCGGCAGGCGCCGCGGCATTCCCGTCCCGCAGACCGGCCGAAAGCGGCGCGAAGGCCGGCGGTTGTTGCGCTTCTCGCGGGCGCTGTTGCGGCCCTTCATGTTCCCGGCGATGCGGGTGCCGAGGAGATCCGGCTTCACGACGTCGAGGCGGGCGTCGTCCTTCCCATGGACACGACGGAATTCCGCCTTGGCTCGCGGCAGGCGGGGACAGGAAGCCTCGCCGGGACCGGGCTTCAGGTCTACGAAGGGGCGGTCGCCCGCCGCGGGCAGGGTCCGTGGCAGCTTGGGGCGCGCTTCTCGGTCTATGACGATCCGCCGCCCAGGCCGGTCGGCGGCAGCCTTGCGAACATGTCGATCATCGCCGTCGGGGTCGACGCGAAGCGAGAGATCGGGCGGTCGGGCAACCTGTCCTGGGCCGTCGCCGGCTCGATCGAGGGGCTTCGCTACTCGACGGCCGCGACGGGGACCGTTCCGGCCGGTGCCAACAGCGACTTCCTGGTCGGTTCGGTGCATCTGCCCGCCTCGGTGCGTTTCAGCCCGGCGCTGACCGCATATTTCGACCCCTATATCGCCTTCCTGCCCCAGGATTTTCCGGCGGGCCCCGGCTTCGGGACGAACGGGTTTCTGGGGGCCGGCGCCGCCTGGCGGGCGGCGCCCGTCCTCTCGTTCTACGCCGAGGCGCATGTGCCCGTGGCGGGGCGTGGCAACACGCTGAACGCGGCGGGCGCGGTCACACGGGCCACGGCGTGGACCGTCGGCGCGCGGCTTCGCGTGGCGCCGGCGGCGGATCTCGACATTCATGCCTCGAACCGGGTGGCGGGAACGCTTGCGACATCCGGACTTGTGCTGCCGCCGGGCGGCGACAAGGCGATGGTGGGCGTGACGCTGGTCTATCGGCCCGGACAGGGCCGCGACACGGCCGGCCCGCGCCTTGTCGGATCGGGGCCGAGGCCGCTTCAAGGGCTCATGTTGCGAAGCGGTGCGATCCTGCCCCAGGGCACGCGGCGCATCGCCTTCGCGGCGGGCACGCGCGGGACCGGAAGCGCAAGCCTTGCACTTGTGCCGGACCCCGGCCTTCAGTTCGACGCGATCCTCGAGAAGCACGCGACCGCGGCGCCGGGCGGCGGTGTCGTGGCACCCGAGATCGATACCCGCTACATGCTGGGCGGCCGGCTTCAGCTTGCGGCCGGCGGTGCCCGCCCGGTCTGGCTGGCGGCCGGCATTCTGGCTGGCCGCGATATCCGGAAACCGACCGTCGGCGTGATCTATGCCGAAACGACCGCCAGCGTCAGCCTGTCGCGGCGGCTGTCGGCGACGGTGCAGGCACATGGCGCCGCCTGGGGCGGGGCCGACGTCCTGGGGCTCGGGATGGGGCTTGGCGCCGCGGTCACGGACGCGCTTTCCCTGCACGCCGAGGCCAGCGTCAACGGCGACGTCGCCGACACATGGGCGCTAGGGCTGCGCTGGCGGGGCGGGCAGGGGCTTGCCGCCACCGCGGCGGTGACGAACGCCATCGGTCTTCACGGCCACGGCACGCTTCTGGCGGGCACGGGGCCGCGGGTGGTTCTGGGCTTCGAAAAATCGCTCTGAGGGCGCGCACGCCGCAGGAAAAGCGAAAGGCGGCCCATCGGACCGCCTTCGCTGACCAGAGGGGGAAGGAACGGGACGGGGCCGGTCTCAGCCTTTCCAGGTGCGGACCGGACCGCAGTCCATGTGCACGAAGTTCGAGCGATAATAGGTGCCGACGCCACCGGCCGAGCAGGCCTTCGCCGCTTTCGCCATCTGCGAGACGGTGCGCGACTTCAGCCGCACGTCGCTGGCCTGGCCTTTCATGTGCAGCGAGTTCTTGGCGACGCCGCGGCTGCGACGGCGGAGCATGGCGTTGGTCTTCGGTGTCCGGTAGCCCGAAAGAAGAAGGTAGGGCTCGGTGACGTCCAGAATGGCGTGCGAGGCGGCCAGAATGTCCAGTGTCCGCGGGTCGATCTTCTTGACCTCGTTCTGGCGCCAGTCGCGGAAGAAGTAGTTGATCTCGTCGAGCGCCTCGGGAATGTACTCGCCCTCGATCCAGTAGATCGTGTCCAGATGTTCGCCCGTGCGGCCCGAATACATGCGCAGTCGCCGGATGTCGCCTGCGCCGCGCAGCAGCCCGAAGGCATTGGCATACACCGGAGCGGCGGAAACCGCCGTGGCGGCAAAGGCGCGCAAGAGACCGCGCCGAGTAAACCCGTTCGATCCGTTCGCTGTCATTTGGTCTGCCTGTCCCCGTGGTGGATCCCACCCATTCGGGCGGGGTTTCAACTGCTCCCCCAAGCACGGACGGTTATGACATAGCCGAATGGCGTAAAAAAGGCATTCGTTCACGAACCGGTTACAGACCGTAAGAATGCGCGGAAAATTGCTGATTCCCGGGGTCAATGGGCGCAGAATTCCCCTTGAAAGCGAAGGGAACGTGGCAAATTCGGCGCTGAGGTGTCAATGTCGTGCGAATTTTGTAACAGCGATGGCCGGATCATGGCGCGGGCTCTGGCGGGACGGGCCGCAGTTGGGCAGCATGGGGGACGAAACCGGGGGATGGCGCCGGCCTGGGGAGACCGGCGCCCATGAACGGAAAGGGTAATGGTGTGAGGGTATCGTTGCGTGCGATGCGGCATTGCCGCAGATGGTTGGCTGTCATCATCATGGTGGTTCTGGGCGCGGCCGTGGCGGCGCCGGGTCCCGCGGCGGCGGATCGGCTGGCGCTCGCGCAGGCCATCGCTACGGCCGCGGCCAGGGACCGGACGATTGCCGAGTTCTACCGCGACCGGAAGTATCGGACACTCTGGACAGGGCGGGCGGACCGGGCACGCCGGAACGCGCTGCTGGACGCGCTGTCGCGCGCGGCCGAGCACGGCCTGCCGGCGGCACGCTACGGGGTCGACCGTCTGGTGGACGCCTTCAGGCGCGCGCGCACCGACCGCGACCGGGGCGCGGTCGAGGTGGCCGCAACCCGCGCCTTCCTGGAGTATGCGCGCGACGTCCAATCGGGTGTCATCGACCCGCGCCGCGTCGACAAGGAGATTGCCCGCGTGCCCCCGCGACGCGATCCGCGCAAGCTTCTCGAGGCCTTTGCCCAGAGCACGCCCGCGGCCTTCCTGCGCCGCCTGCCCCCGCAGGGGCGGGAGTATGCCCAGCTTCTCAAGGAAAAGTCGCGGCTCGAAAAGGTCATCCGCGCCGGCGGCTGGGGGGCGCCCGTGAAGGCCCGCAAGCTTGAACCGGGCGACAGCGGCCCCGCGGTCGTCGCCCTGCGCGACCGGCTGTGGCGCATGGGCTACCTTAGGCGCTCGACGTCGACGCTCTACGACGACAAGCTTCAAAAGGCGGTCCAGGTCTTCCAGCTTGACCATGGTCTGGCACCCGACGGCGTCGCCGGGGCCGCGACCCTGGCCGCGCTCAATGTCCCGGCCGAGGATCGCCTGGCCCAGATCGTGATCCAGCTCGAACGCCGGCGCTGGTTGAACAAGCCCCTGGGTGACCGGCACATCCTGGTCAACATTCCGGCCTTCACGGCCTACGTCGTCGATCACGGCAAGGTGTCGTTCGAGACGCGCGTCGTCGTGGGCAAGGCGGGAAAGGACACGCGAACGCCCGAGTTCTCGGACGTCATGACGCACATGATCGTCAACCCGCGCTGGAACGTGCCAAAGTCGATTGCGACCAAGGAATATCTTCCCCTTCTGAAGAAGAACCCCAACGCCGTCGGCTATTTCCAGTTGCGCGACCGTTCGGGGCGGCTGGTCAGCCGGGACGAGGTCGACTTCTCGGCGCTCTCCGAAGAGGAATTCCCCTTCGATATGATCCAGCCGCCGTCGGACTCGAACGCGCTTGGCAAGGTGAAGTTCATGTTCCCGAACAAGTTCAACATCTATCTTCACGACACGCCGGCCAAGTCGCTGTTCAACCGGACGGCGCGGGCCTATTCGCATGGCTGCGTCCGTGTCGCGCGCCCCTTCGATCTGGCCTATTTCCTGCTCGAGAAGGAGGTGTCCGATCCGAAGGGCTACTTCCATCGGGTGCTGGCGACCGGGGAAGAGACGCGCATCGACCTTTCCGAACACGTCCCCGTCCATATCGTCTATCACACCGCCTGGGCGGACCCGAAGGGGCGGATCAACTATCGCGCCGATATCTACGGCCGCGATCGGCGGATCCGCGAGGCGCTGTCGGCGGCCGGGGTAGCGCTCGGCGACGTTCATAGCTAAACGATGTTCCAAGGCGCGGACGGGCCGCGCCGACAAGGAGCATCGGGCATGAAGATGACGTTGGGCGAGGTGGCCGCGGCGATCGGGGCGCGGCTCGAAGGCGATCCCGACATCGTCATTCGCGGCGCGGCCGAGCCGGCGGCGGCAGGCCCCGAGCATCTCGCCCTGGCCACGAACCCGCGCTATGCCGAAGCCCTGGGCCGGGGGGCGGCGCGGGCCGCGGTCCTGTGGGAGGGCGCCGACTGGCGGGCGATGGGCCTTGACGCGGCCCTTTTCGTCGCGCGCCCGCGCTATGCGTTGGCGCATCTGACGGCGGCGCTTGATCCGGGGCCCGGAATTGCCGCCGGTATCCACCCGACCGCGATCGTCGAGGCCGGGGCGACCGTCGGCCCCGGCGCCGCCGTCGGGCCCTTTGCCGTCATCGGCGCCGGTGTCACGATCGGCCGGAACGCGCGGATCGGGCCCCATGTCGTCATCGGTGCCGGCGCGGCGCTTGGCGATGACGTTCTTCTGCATGCCGGCGCCCGCGTCGGAGAGCGGGTGACGCTTGGAGATCGGGTCATCGTCCAGCCGGGCGCGGTGATCGGCGCCGACGGCTTTTCTTTCGTCACCCCGGACAAGAGCGCGGTCGAGGCCGTGCGCGAAAATCTCGGTGGCAGCCCCGAGGCCGCCGCCCCGCAGGCCTGGACGCGCATCCACTCGCTTGGCGCCGTGCGCGTCGGGGACGATGTCGAGATCGGGGCGAACACGACGATTGACCGGGGCACCGTGGCCGATACCGTCATCGGCCGGGGCACGAAGCTCGACAACCTCGTGCATGTCGGCCACAACGTCGTCATCGGCGAGGACTGCCTTCTGTGCGGCCAGGTGGGCGTTGCCGGGTCGGCGCGCATCGGCGACAGGGTGGTCCTGGCCGGCCAGTGCGGTGTCAGCGACCATGTCACGGTCGGCAGCGACGTCATCGCGGGCGGGGCCACCAAGATCTTCACCAACGTGCCGTCGGGACGGGCCGTTCTGGGCATGCCGGCGGTGCGCATGGAACAGCAGGTCGAAATCTACAAGGCGCTGCGACGACTGCCCAGGCTGTTCGAATTGGTCCGCGAACTGAAGAAAGCGGTTCCAAAATCGGCGAAGAACGACTAATTGGGGGCCGGAAACTCGCGAGGGAAACGACATGTCGACTTCGGTCAAGGACAAGGTGATCGAGATCATCGCCGAACAGGCGGTGCTCGAGCCTCAGGACATATCGCTTGACGCGACGCTCGAAGACCTTGGCATCGACAGCCTTCAGCTGGTCGAATCCATCTTCGCGATCGAGGAAGCCTTCGACATCCAGGTGCCGTTCAACGCCAACGATCCGTCGGCCAGCGAGTTCGACATTTCGTCCGTCGGAGCCATCGTGCGTGCGGTCGAAGGGCTGGTTGCCGAACAGGCCGCATGAAGCGCGTCGTCATCACCGGCCAGGGCACGATCAATGCCCTTGGCCACTCGGTGCCCGAAACCCTTGCGGCCTTTCGCGAAGGCCGCTGCGGCATTTCCGAACTGGAGATCCGCGACGTCGAACGGCTGTCGATCCGCATTGGCGGGCAGGTGAAGGGCTATGAGCCAGAGGCGCATTTCAATCGCCAGCAGATCGCCCTTTACGACCGGTTCACGCAGTTCACGCTTCTGGCCGCCCGAGAGGCGATCGGCCAGTCGGGGCTCAGCTTTCAGGGCGAAAGCGCCGTGCGCGCAGGTGTCGTCCTCGGGACGGCCGGCGGGGGCGTGAACACCTGGGACGAGAACTACCGCGTCGTCTACGAAGAGCGGAAGAACCGCGTGCATCCCTTCGTGGTTCCGAAGCTGATGAACAACGCCGCCGCAAGCCATGTCTCGATCCAGTGGAACCTGAAGGGCCCAAGCTTCACGGTCGCCACGGCCTGCGCGTCGTCGAACCACGCGATGGGGCAGGCGTTTCACATGATCCGGTCGGGAATGTGCGACGTGATGATTACCGGCGGGTCCGAATCCATGCTCTGCTTCGGCGGCGTGAAGGCCTGGGAAGGGCTGCGCGTCATGTCGCGCGACGCCTGTCGGCCGTTCTCGGCCAACCGCTCGGGCATGGTCCAGGGAGAGGGTGCCGCCGTCTTCGTCTTCGAGGAATACGAGCACGCGCGCGCCCGCGGCGCCGACATCCTGGCCGAGGTGGTCGGCTTTGCGATGACCTCGGACGCCTCCGACATCGTCATGCCGTCGCGTCAGGGCGCGGCGCGGGCCATGGCCGGCGCCCTGGCCGATGCCCGCCTTTCGCCCGAGGACATCGGCTATATCAACGCTCACGGCACCGGAACGGCGGCCAATGACAAGACGGAATGCGCCGCGGTCGCGGACGTCTTCGGGGCGCATGCCGACAGGCTCATGATCTCGTCCACGAAATCGATGCACGGCCATCTCATCGGGGGCACGGGCGCCGTCGAGCTACTGGCCTGCATCATGGCGCTTCGCGAGGGCGTGATCGCCCCCACGATCGGCTATGAGGAACCCGACCCCGAATGCGCGCTCGACGTCGTCCCGAACGAGGCGCGCGAGGCGCGGGTCGATGCCGTCATCTCGAACGCCTTTGCCTTTGGCGGCCTGAACGCGGTCCTGGCGCTCCGCCGGGCCTGAGGGGCAGGGCGGCCGGTCCCGCGCAGAGGGTGTCGGGCGGGCTCAGTTGCCGCCTGCCAGCCCCTCGAGGCCCGTGACCGCAGCCGGGAGGGCAACCGCCTCGAACCCCTTCGTGAAGCCCTTCAGCGACACCGACAGCGTGACGGCCTGCGTGGGCGCTGCCGCCGGGGCAATCTGGACGTTGGCGACGGATCCGCGGCGGTAGGCATCAAGGTCGTCTTTCGTAAGCCCGATACGGACATAGCAGCCGATCCTGTTGCAGAACGTGAACGGATAGCGCTTCGCCTGACCGCCGTCCACGGCGAGCGTCAGTCCCTGGGTCAGCAACGTCTCGAGCGGGGTGACGACCGTCGCGCCGGCGACAATCTGGCCGTTGTCGGGCAGGTCGAACACGGTGAACTCGGCCACGGCATTGCCGGCTTCGTCGCGCAGAAGCTGGTAGAGCTGGCAGCGCTCGGGCCCGCTTTCGGCCTTGATGCAGCGAATGTCCCAGTCGCCTTCCTTCCCGCGCAGATAGCTTTGGCCCGGCTTCGGGGCGACCGGCTCTCCGGTCGAAAGGCCCGGCGGTGCCGGCGGCGCGGTCCCTTCGCCGCTGGCCTCCTGTGCGGCGGCGGGCAGCGGGGCGGCCAGAAGCGCAACGAGAATCAGGGGGCGAAGACGATTTGCCATGTGGGTTGCCATGTGGCTTGCCATGTGGGTTCCCTTTCCGACTCGGGCATTCGCTTCGACCTAGCACGCAGCCGGCGCGCGCAACAGGGCGGGGTGGCGTCGAGGCAACGGGTGGCGAACGGGCGCCAAGACAGGGTGGGCCGGCACGGGGGGCAAACACGGAGGAACCGGAATATGAAAAGGGCCCCGAAAGGCCCTTCCCCGCTTCGATTTCTTCTCTCCCTGTCGGACTGGCCGACTTGACTGCGCGAACGCTATGACGTTTTGCCGCAGGGGTCAACAGTCTATTTTCCCAACGAAAGCGCCCCGTGCGCCCGAACCCCCGACTGCGGCGCCTGTCGCCTGCGTCCAGTGCAAGAATGGTGCCCGGCGCAAGAAAAGGGCCACGCCCCAGGGGCGTGGCCAGTCCGACAGGGAGGAAGATTGACCAATGAACCGAAGTTCCCGATCGGTGCCAGTATTCCATCACAGGGTTAAAAATGTATTGTCGGCCATGGAGGAAGACGAGGCATGGCGGAAACAGGCGTGACAGACAGCGACATCTTCGTGGGTGGCGGCGGCGAGGGCTACCGCGTCCCCCAGCATCTTCTCTTGCGTTATGCGAACCGCCACGGGCTGGTGGCCGGCGCCACGGGGACCGGCAAGACGGTGACGGTCCAGATTCTGGCCGAGAGTTTCTCGGCCCGCGGCGTCCCGGTATTCGTGTCGGACGTGAAGGGCGACCTTTCGGGGCTTGCGGCGGCCGGCTCGGCCGATTTCAAGCTTCACGACGCCTTCATGAAACGGGCCGAAACCATCGGGTTCGCCGATCGCTACCGTTACGAGGCGTTTCCCGTCACCTTCTGGGACCTCTACGGCGAAAAGGGCCATCCGGTGCGTGCCACCATTTCCGAGATGGGGCCGCTTCTCCTGTCCCGCCTTCTGGATCTGGGGGAGATCCAGGAAGGTGTCCTGAACATCGCCTTCGCGGTGGCCGACGAAGAGGGGCTGCCGCTTCTGGATCTCGAGGATCTGCGTGCGCTTCTCGTCTGGCTGGGCGAGAACCGAAAGGAGATCTCGCTTCGCTACGGCAATGTCTCGCCGCAGTCGATCGGGGCCATCCAGCGCCGCCTCCTCGTCCTTCAGAACCAGGGCGCCGAGGAGTTCTTCGGCGAGCCGGCGCTGGACCTTTCCGACATGATCGCCACCGAGGCCGACGGGCGCGGGCGCATCAACATCCTGGCGGCGGACCGGCTCATGTCCTCTCCGCGGCTCTATGCGACCTTCCTTCTGTGGCTTCTGTCCGAGCTGTTCGAGACGCTGCCCGAGGTCGGCGACCCCGACAAGCCGAAGTTCGTCTTCTTCTTCGACGAGGCGCATCTTCTGTTCGACGGCGCCCCGAAGGCGCTGGTCGACAAGGTCGAGCAGGTCGCCCGCCTCATCCGCTCGAAGGGGGTCGGCGTCTATTTCATCACGCAGGCGCCGGGGGACATCCCGGCGGACGTTCTGGGTCAGCTTGGAAACCGGGTGCAGCACGCGCTCAGGGCCTTCACGCTGCGCGATCAGAAGATGCTCCGGGCGGCGGCCGAAACCTATCGGACGAACCCGCGGTTCGACATCGAAGAGGCCATCCGGGAGGTCGGCGTCGGCGAGGCCGTGACCTCTTTCCTCGAGAAGAAGGGCGTGCCGGGCATGGCCGAGCGCACGCTCATCCGGCCGCCGTCGTCGCGCCTCGGCCCGATCACCGAGGACGAGCGAAGGGCCATCCTCGCCCGCTCGCCGCTTGGGCGGAAATACGACACGCCGATCAATCGCGATTCGGCGCACGAGATGCTGGCAAGGCGCGCCGACGAAGCGGCGCGCGCCGCCGCCGAGGCCGAAGCGCGTGACGAGAAGCTCGTTTCGGCGCGCCGCTACGACGCGAAGGCGCGCGCCGGCACGACGCGCAGTTCAAGTCGCGGAGACAGCGTGGGCGAGGCCTTCCTGAAGTCGATGGCGCGGTCGCTGGGGACGCGGGCGGGCACGGCGCTGGTGCGCGGCATCCTCGGCAGCCTCTTCAAGGCCCGCTGAGGCGGCCCGGGCCCCCTCAGCCCTCGGCGCCCGCGACGGGGCGCAGGGGGCGGATCCTCAGCCGCGAAATTCGGTTGGCCTTCCGCTCGAGCACCTCGAAGCGGAACCCGTGGAACGAGAACACCTGTCCGGGGGTGGGGATCGTCTGGGCCTCGTGGATGACAAGGCCGGCCACGGTGTTGGCCTCGTCGTCGGGCAGTGACCAGTCCATGGCCCGGTTGAGGTCGCGGATGGTGGTCGCTCCGTCCACGACGACGCTGCCGTCCTCGAGCTGGCGGATGGGGTGGTCGGCATTGACGTCGAATTCGTCCGAGATCTCGCCCACGATTTCTTCAAGGATGTCCTCGAGCGTGATGAGCCCCTGGAGGCCGCCGTATTCGTCGACGACGAGGGCAAAATGTGTGCGCCGCCGCAGGAACTGGCGCATCTGGTCGTCGAGGCTTGTCGTCTCGGGGATGAAGTAGGGCTCCATGGCGACGGCCATGATGTCGAGGCCCCGCAGCGCCTCGGAGATCGATCCGGCGTCCTGGATGCGCTCGTAGACCGCGCGGAACAGGTCCTTGGCATGCAGGACACCGACGATGTTCTCGGGGTTGCCCTTGTAGACGGGCAGGCGCGTGTGCGCCGAGTTGAGGCAGAGTTCAACGATGCGTTCCGGCGGCAGGTCGCCGTCGATCATCTCGATTTCCGAGCGGTGCCGCATGATCTCGTCGACGGTCCGGTTGGAAAGATCGAGCGCGCCCAGAAGCCGGTCGCGCTGTTCCTTCGCGACGACGCCCGCCGAGTGGCCGAGGGCGAGGGCACCGGCAATCTCCTCGTGCACGGAAAGGACGTTGAG
>RFGD01000351.1 GCA_003696705.1 Alphaproteobacteria bacterium
CGCCGGGCTGGACCTTCAGCTCGACTGTCCGGACCTTGCATTGTCGCGGCACATGCTCTTTGCCGATCTCTCGGACGACGAATTCGTCAGGATGGCGGAGATGCATGTCGAAGCGCTGAACCACGCGCTTCGGGATGTGCCCGAGGATCGCGTGCGGGTGCACATCTGCTGGGGCAACTACGAGGGGCCACACTGTTGCGACATCGGCATGGAGAAGGTCTTCGCGGTGCTCATGAAGACGAAGTCGCGCTATGTCCTGTTCGAGACGTCGAACCCGCGGCATGCGCACGAATGGACGGTCTTCCGCGACCGCAAGGCCGAGATCCCGGATGACAAGATCCTTGTCCCCGGCGTGATCGACTCGACCACGAATTTCGTGGAACACCCCCGGCTTGTCGCCGAGCGCATCGGGAGGTTCGTCGACATCGTCGGGCGCGACCGGGTCATCGCCGGGTCGGACTGTGGTTTCGGCACCTTTGCCGGGTTTGGTGCCGTCGACCCGGACATCGCCTGGGCCAAGCTTGCGGCGCTTTCGGAAGGGGCGGCCCTTGCCAGCGCGGCCGAGGTGGCCGAGGGGTAGCGTCATGCCGGATGAAGCTCTTCTTGCCCTTCTGGGCACCGTCGATACACCGACCGTCTGCAACGCGATCGAGGTGGCCGAAGGACGCCGCGGTTTCGCGGGTTTCACGCGCGGGACCGTCCTTTCCTCGGCGCCCGAGGCACCGGCGATGGTGGGGCGCGCGCGCACCGCGCGCATCGCGGGGCGCCGCCCGCCGTCGGAGCCGGCCGAGGTCGTCCGCGCGCGTCGGATGGACTACTACCGACACATGGCCGAAGCGCCGCGCCCGGCCATCGCGGTCGTCGAGGACATGGACCACCCGGATTGCGTCGGCGCGTTCTGGGGCGAGATCAATGCGACCGTCCACAAGGGGTTCGGACTTGCCGGCGCGCTTACGAACGGTGTCATGCGCGATCTTGGCGATCTGCCCGCCGGGTTCCCGGTCATCGCCGGTTCGATCGGGCCAAGCCACGCCTTCGTTCACGTCCTGGAGGTCGGAACGCCCGTCCAGATTCACGGGCTCACGATTTGCGACGGCGATCTCGTCCACGCCGACAGGCATGGCGCCGTCGTCATTCCGCCCGACGTGGTCCCCCGTCTTGGCGCCGCGATCAAGAAGCTTCTTGCCACCGAACAGCTGATCCTTGGGCCGGCCCGGCAGCCGGGCTTCGATTTCGAGGCCTTCCGGGTGGCATGGGAGGCATTCGAGAAGGCGCGCACCTGAAGAGGCCGGCCGCGTCCATGGCCCCCTGAACGGATCGCCCGACGGTCTCGCAGTGAAAACCGTCGGGCGCAGGTCGGGCTTTCGGCCCGTGTCCGGGTTCGGCGGCCGTCTCAGCGCTCGCGGAAGGCGGCACTGAAGCGGTCGACGATCGGCTTGACGAAGTAGGACAGGACGGTCCGCTCTTCGGTCGTCAGATAGACCTCGACCGGCATGCCGGGCACAAGGCGCTGTCCTTCGAGCTTGGCCAGCTCGTCGGCGGGCACATCGACATGGACGGCATAGGCCGGCTGGTTCGAGACCGGATCCTTCGAGGTCGCCGGCGAGATGTAGGACACCTTGCCGTGCAGTTCCGGCGTGACTCGCTGATTGAAGGCCGGGAAGCGCAGCCGCGCCGACTGGTCCTCGCGCACCTGGTCGATGCTCTGCGGCGGGATCATGGCGCGGATGTTCAGCTTCGCGTCCTGCGGCACGATCGTCACCAGCACTTCGGCGGGGGTAATCACGCCGCCGACCGTGTGCACGTTCAGCTCGTTGATGGTGCCGTCGATGGGTGCCTTGATGTCGGTTCGCGACAGCCTGTCGTTGATGGCCGCAAGGCGGTCCTCGATCTCCGAGATCTGGGTTTCGACCGTCGAAAGCTCTTGCTGGGCCGCAGTGCTCGCATCCTCGTCGATCGACAGGATCTGGATCTCGACCTCGTTGATGCGGTTGCGCGTGCGGGCGATCGAGGCATCGATTTCGCCCAACTCGCCCCGAAGCCGCACAAGCTCGCGGTCGATCGTGTAGAGCCGCGACTGCTCGACGAGCTTCTTCTCGAGAAGCGCCCGCGTGCGCTCGAGCTGGTCCTCGACAAGGGCAATCTCGTCGGCCTTCGCGGCGCGCTGGGCCAGAAGGCCGCCGACTTCGTCCTCGATCTGGGCGATGCTCAGGCGAAGCTGTTCCTTCTCGCTCTCGCGCGCGGCCAGGTTGCCCTTGAAGATGCGAAGCTCGCCATCATACTGCGCCCGCGCTTCGGGGCCCAGGGCCAAGAGTGCGTCGGTCAGCGGGAACGCAGTGGCGCGGTCGCGCTCGGCTTCGAGGCGGGCGCGGCGCACCGACAGTTCGACCAGCTTCGAGGACAGGATCGACCGCTCGGCGCGCGTCTGGGCGTCGTCGAGCCGGAAGAGAACCTGTCCGGCGCGCACTTCGTCGCCCTCACGCACGAGGATTTCGGAAATGATCCCGCCGTCGCGGTGCTGGACGTTCTTCAGGTTCTGGTCGACGACGACCGAACCGCTGGCGATCACGGCGCCCGAAATCTTCGAGGTTGCCGCCCAGCCGCCGATGCCGCCGACGAGGAGCACCGCGAACAGCATTCCCAGGACAACCCGCCCGCGGATTCTGAACTCGCTGCTCCCTGCCTCGGTCAATGGCCCGCCTTCCATCTGAAACGTCATGGTCATAGCTCAAAACTGCGCGAATGCGCACCCCCCAATGTTCAGCTCCAGGGCATCTCGACAAAGCCAAGGAAATGTTCGCCGTGCAGATAGATGTCGACGTCGAAGACGTCGTCGGCATCCTCGTCGACGCTGATCACCGTCACGGCGTTGTCTTCGTCGTGGTCATGGTGATAGCGCAGCGTCTCGCGCTTCCCGTGGTCTTCGTCCTCGCCCCGAAGGATCTTGGCCAGCTTTTCGCCGTCGTCCTCGTCATCGTCCGAGAAGATGTCGAAAAGCGCCGTTCGCACATGGTCGCCGGCCTTGAAATCATGGATGTCGAACCGGCGGACGGCGTCGGACGACGGCACCAGCGCCTCGCGGAAGTCGAAGGTGTTGGCGCCATCGCCGCCCCAGAATTCGGCGTCCTCGTCGCCGGCGACGATCGTGTCGTCACC
>RFGD01000352.1 GCA_003696705.1 Alphaproteobacteria bacterium
ACGACCACGACCACGCGGGCGCCGGACACAGTTCGGGGAGCCGGCGCTGCCGGAGAAGTCGCGTGGGGGTGTCGAGCGGCGAGCGCTCTCGGCTACGCGGTGGCGGCCTCCTCGGCCGTGGCGGCCGCGAGGTCGGGGGCGTAGAACGCCCACACGTCTGCGAGGAGTTGGTTGGCTGGCACCCTGAGGATGTAGCCGCGGGCAGTACGAAGAAGCCGGCCGGGTGAGTTGAAGTACCGGAACTGCCGCCACTCGAGACCGAGCCGTCGGACGGGCCGCTGTTCCGCAGCGGCCAGGGCTTCGCTGTGGAGCTGGAACCGCGTGTCCGCGTTGAAGGCGAGCAGGCGGAGGAGGAACGCGACCTCGTTGGCGCGGAAGCGGTGGCCGACGAGGTGGGACAGGGCCAGGGTCTGTTTGGCCACGCGGAACACGCGCTCGCAATCGGCGCGGCCGTTGTAGAACCGCCACACGTCGACCGGGTCCCACTCGACCTGGTTGGTAACGAGTGCCTGGTGCCGCCACTTGTCGAACCCCGGCACGACCTTGCCCATCGGCGGTGCCTTTGGGTCGTGGACCCGTCGGCGGATCACGACGATGCGCACGCCCTCGCCATGTCCCGTCAGTCGCCCATCCAACGACGCGAACTGGATGTCCTCGTCGTCGGTCAGCTGCTTGAAGGTGGCCTGGTGCAGCATCAGCTTCACGCCGGCATTCATGGGGGAGGCCATGAAGAACGGGAACCCCAGCTCGTTCAGCCGTCGTCCGATGCAGGGCCACCAGAACTCCGAGTCCGCCCGCAGAAAGACCACGGCTCCGTCGGCGAGCACGGCGCGCACCCGAGTGACCGCCGCCTCGATGAACGCGAGCATCTCGTCGGCCGTCATGTTGGAGCCGTCGCGGTACTTCGCCATCACCACGGTGCGGCACTCCGCGACCGAGGCCACCAGCGGGAAGTGACGACGGCGCCGGCGGCCCTTCCCGCAGTACCCGAACATGCCTCCCTCGGCCTCGCCGTGATCCACGATCGCGGTGGGGTCGATGTCCACGATGGCCGACTCGGCGCCGCGGACCGGCTCCAGCCCCAACTCCCCAACGAAGCGCTCGAGCTCCTCGACTCCGCGGTCCGAGACCATGGCCAGCGCGTTCGAGAACACCTTGCGGACCGGCCAGTACGCGAAGCGGCAGTACCGGACCAGCGCGATGTCGTCACGGAGCCAGTCGAGGTGAGCGAGGCGCTCGACGCCCGCCAACACGGCCACGACAAACGCGAACAGCACGGCGTGCGGCGCGTGGACGCGGGCTCGGCCTCGGTACCCGACGACCCGCTTGAGCACCGCAGGCAGCCGGAGCTGCTCCGTCATGTAGATGATCAGCGGGATCAACCCGGCGAAGCGGGTCAGCGTCGGATCGTCTGCGCGAACCTCGGGTCGCGGCAGCCGACCCCGTCGGGTGGAGCGCCGCGCGACCCGAGAACGACGACGAGCAGTGCGCTTCGCAGCGCGTTTGGCGATAGACTTGCGGCGGGAGGTCGTTGGCTTCCCCATCGGGATCCTCCAGGTTGTTGTGTTGCAACTCAACCGTACGGAAGATCCCGTTGTTTTTGGCGTACGTCCTCCGATCTCAGCCGCGAACGATCACAATCGCGGACACGGACGCGCCCACGTCTGAACAGTCGCGGCGCAAAGCCAGATATGACGGAACACGTGTCGAGATAAGCCGCGCAGAAAACCGCACCGGCGATGCGAACATCCGCGCCACCGCGCAACGTCCCAGATCCACCGGTCGCCCGATGATCTCCGCCGCACTGGCCCGCTCCGCGGGCACAGTGCAGGCTA
>RFGD01000353.1 GCA_003696705.1 Alphaproteobacteria bacterium
AGCATTTCGGGCTTCTGGCCAGCGGCCTCGGCCCCGGCCTGAGCGGGCGCCGGACGCGCCGCCGCCTTCGCTCCGGTCGCCCTGGTCGTCTTCGCGGCCCCCGACTTGCCCGAGCCCTTGCCAAGCCAGGGGGTCACGATCGGGACCTCGGTGCCGTCGATGCGCTTCACGGTGTCGCCAAGCTCGACGGCCCGCTCGACACTGGCGTTGTACTGCGTCCGGCCGCTTTCGAAGTTCCGAAGCGTCGTCAGTCCCGCCAAGGGCTCGGCGGCGTAGCGGCCGTTCTGCGGCCCCGGAACCGGCACCTTCCCGGCGGCAAGTTCGTCGAGGATCTCGGCAAAGCGCTCGGCGGTGAGATCCTCGTAGAAGTCCTTGCCGATCTGCACCATGGGGGCGTTGGTGCAGGCACCGAGGCACTCGACCTCTTCCCACGAGAACTTGCCGTCCGGCGAAAGCTCGTGCGGGCGGGGGGCGATCTTCTCCTTGCAGACGGCGATCAGATCCTCGGCCCCGCAGATCATGCAGCTCGTCGTGCCGCAGACCTGGACATGGGCGACGCTGCCGACCGGCTGAAGCTGGAACATGAAGTAGAAGGTCGCCACCTCGAGCGCCCGGATATAGGGCATGCCCAGCATGTCGGCGACATACTCGATGGCCGGGCGCGTCAACCAGCCTTCCTGCTCCTGCGCGCGCCACAAAAGCGGAATGATGGCCGAGGCCTGCCGGCCTTCGGGATACTTCGAGATCTGCGCCTTCGCCCACTCGAGGTTCGCCGGCGTGAAGGCAAAGCTTTCTGGCTGGTCGGGATGCAGTCGGCGAAGCATTAGCGGTCGATCTCCCCAAAGACGATGTCGAGCGAACCGATGATGGCCGCAACGTCGGCAAGCATGTGCCCCTTCGCGACATGATCCATCGCCTGAAGATGGGCAAAGCCCGGCGCACGGATCTTGGCGCGATAGGGCTTGTCGCCGCCTTTCGAAACCAGATAGACGCCGAATTCGCCCTTCGGCGCCTCGACGGCGGCGTAGACCTCGCCGGCCGGGACGTGGAAGCCTTCGGTGTACAGCTTGAAGTGGTGGATGAGCGCCTCCATCGACGTCTTCATCTCGGAGCGCTTCGGGGGCGCGATCTTGCCGCGCGCCAGGACGTCACCCGGTTCGCCGCGCAGTTTCTCGAGCGCCTGAAGGATGATGCGGGTCGACTCGCGCATCTCGGCCATGCGCACGAGGTAGCGGTCGTAGCAGTCGCCGTTCTTGCCGATGGGAATGCGGAAATCGAACTCGTCATAGCACTCGTAGGGCTGGGCGCGCCGCAGGTCCCAGGCCATGCCCGAGCCGCGAACCATGACGCCCGAAAAGCCCCATTCCTGCGCCTCTTCAGGCGACACCACCCCGATATCGACATTGCGCTGCTTGAAGATCCGGTTCTCGGTCAGAAGCCCGTCAAGGTCGTCAAGCACCTTCGGGAAGGCCTCGGCCCATTCGCCGATGTCGTCGATGAGTTCGGGCGGCAGGTCCTGGTGCACGCCGCCGGGCCGGAAATAGGCCGCGTGCAGGCGCGCGCCGCAGGCCCGCTCGTAGAAGACCATCAGCTTCTCGCGCTCCTCGAACCCCCAGAGCGGC
>RFGD01000354.1 GCA_003696705.1 Alphaproteobacteria bacterium
CCGGGCTTGTGCCCGATCGCGGCCTCGTAGACAGCGCGCGAGATCTCGAACTGCCCGCGCGCGGCCGCAAGGTTCGAGCGCGCCTGCGCAAGGCGGGCTTCGGCCTGGCTGACATCGGTGCGGGTGACCTCGCCGACCTCGAATCGGTCCTTGGCAGCCCGCAATTCCTGCATGATGAGCCGGACGTTGCTTTCGCTCACCTCGACGCGCTGCATGTCGCGCCGCAGGTTCAGATAGGCGGTGGCGGCGTCCAGAAGGACCTGGTTCTCGATGCCGCGCAACTGTTCGCGCACGGCCAGGACGGTTTCCTTCGCCGCCTCGATCCGGGCCCGAGAGGCGCCGAAGTCGTAGACAAGAAGATCAAGCGTGAGGGAAAGCGTCGTCGTGAAGCTGTCCGTCAGCGTCGTCGGATCGCGGTAGTTGGCCGAGGCGATGAAGTTGAGGATCGGCCGCAGCGCCGCCGAGGCCTGGACGACATCCTCGTCGCGCACACGCACAAGCGCGCGGTTCTGGTCGAGGAGGTGGCTGTTGCGATAGGCCGCCGCAAAGGCGTTGCGGATGGTCTCGGCGCTGATCGGGCCGGCCGATGCGGCGGCAATTGCCAGCGCCGCCGCCGCTGTGGCCAGCCTTGCGCGCCACGATGTCTTCCGTCCTCCAGCAGTCATGTTCCTGTCCCTCGGTATCAATTACTCATTCAAAACACGAAGCCCCGCGGTCTTTCGAAGCCGGGCAATACCGGCGCGGCAGCGTTGAAAGCGTAGCGCCAAGTGACTGTGCCGTCCACCTTGTGGCCGACCATGCAGGTGCCAAGGGCTCCGTCCTCGAACAGGGCGGCGATGCGGCCGCCTTCGCGGAGCTGGTCGAGGATCACGTCGGGAATGACCTCGACGCCCCCTTCGACGAGAATGACGTCATAGGGCGCATGTTTCGGGGCACCGGCGGCCAGCGGCGCCTCGACCACGGCCACGTTGTCGACGCCGTGGTCGGCAAGGGCGGCTTCGGCCGCCTTGGCCAGTTCCGGGTTCTCCTCGACCGCGACGACCGCTTCGCCAAGGCGCGCACAGACAGCCGCCGAATAGCCAAGTGCAGAGCCGATATCGAGGACGAGGTCCGTCGCCTCGATGTCGACGGCATCCAGCATCTTGGCGAAGGTCCGCGGCTCCAGCACCACGCGGCAACCGCCGATTTCGATGTTCTCGCCGGCATAGGCGACGTCGCGCCTGTCATCGGGCAGGTAATCTTCGCGCGGGACGGCAAGCATGGCCTCGATGACCGCGAAATTGGTCACGTCCGACGGCCGGACCTGCGTGTCGACCATCATGTTGCGAAGCGTCTCGAAATCTTTCATCTGGACAAGCCCTGCGGTCTGATTGCACGTCGCAGCCGTCTTGCCACAAAGCGGCAACAGCGGCAACAAGTGCCGCGCGGGGTGAGAAAATTCGCGCATGGACGTTGCCCTTCCGCCATCTGTTGACTAGGCGGCGGCTCGCGCCTAATAAGCCCCGGCGGGCGTGGTGGCAGAGTGGTCTAATGCCGCGGATTGCAAATCCGTCGTCTCGCGGGTTCGAATCCCGCCCACGCCTCCACCTCTCTTCCCATGCAAAGGGGCCGTCCCATCCAAAGGGGCTGCGGCCGTTCTGACGGGGCGGGGCGACATGCGCCTGGGGCTTGCCACGCCGGCCCCTGGCGGCGACAGTCGCAGGAGGGGGGAGCGATGCCAGGGATCTTCCGGCTTCTTTGCGTGGGTCTGGCCGCGGCCATCGGCGCCGGGGCGTCGTGCCTGCCGGTCCGCGCGGAAGAGCCGTTCCGGCTGGGTGTGCAGACCCATTTCGCGCAAGGCTGGTCGCTCGGGCTCATCGACCGGATGGCGGCGCTGGGCGTGTCGACCTTTCGGGATGAACTCACCTGGGCGCGATCCGAAGGGGCCGACGGCACGCTTTCCTTCGCAGGCGCCGAGAACGCGGCGATCGACCGCGCCCTTCGGCGCGGCATCGCGCCCCTCGTCCTGTTCGCCGACCGCCATCCCGCCCACGACGGGGGAGGCACGCCCGCAAGCGACGAGGCGCAGGCGGCATTCGCCCGTTACGTCGCGGCGGCCGTGCGCGCGCACGCGCCGGGCCTTGCCGAGATCGAGATCGGCAACGAGTTCAACGGCGGCGATTTCGTGAGGGGGGCGTTTGCGCGCGACCCGGCCGGAAACCTTGCCCGCCTTGTCGGCGCGGTGCGCCGGCGCCTTCGGGACGAGGGGCTTCGGGTCCGCCTCGTCTGTTCGGGGACCCATTCCGTCGCGATCGGCTTTCTGGACCGCTTCCTTGCCGCGGGCGGGGCGCGCGATTGCGACGCGATCTCTCTGCATCCCTACCGCGACCATCCCGAGGGGCTGGAACTCGAACTTGCACGCCTTGGTCGGGTCATGGAGGCCCATGGCGGGCGGCTGCCGATCGTCGCGACCGAGTTCGGCAAGTGGTTCGACGACCCGGACGAGGCCCCCGACTACATGCTTCGGATGGTCGCGATCCTTGGGGCGGCGGGGGTCGATGCTGCCTACTGGTATGCGCTGGTGGACGAACCCTGGTGGCCGAACATGGGGCTTCTCGACGCCGATCTTGCCGAGAAGCCGGCCGCGGACGCCTTCCGCCTTGCCCAGCGGCTTCTGGCATTCGGACGGCCGCGCGCGGCCGGCACGTCGGCGCGCCAGCGCATCTATTACTTCGGTGCATCGCGGCGCGCCGCAATCGCCTGGGGGGCCGGCGGGCGGCTGTCCGTGTCCGGGGCGACCGCGTTTCTCGACACGCGCGGCCGGCCCGTCGCCCGCCCCGCCACCCTGTCCGATCGCCCCGTCGTCATCCTTGGAAAGGACCTGCGCATCTCGGTCACGGGCGCGTCACCCCTGGCCGACAGCCGCTACGACTTCGGGCGCGCGCCCTGGCACTACTTCTCCGAAGGACCGGACGGCCGGTTGCGCCCGCTTTCCTGGATCGACTGGCAGTGGTCATCCTTTCTGGGCCGACCCGATCTCCGGCCCCTTGCGGCCTATTTCGACGGGGTGACGGCCGCGCTGTTTGCCGACGGCGCGCATCGCGTGGTCGAGCGTTTCGTCGTGCCTGCAGGCGGGCGCCTGCGCATCCTCGGCGAATGGTCGTCCGACGATGCCGGCCCCGAAGGCGACGGGGCAGAGGTCCTTGTCCGCCTTGACGGGAAGGTCCTGGCGCGCGGCCGCGTCGCCGGTCAGCCCTTCGGCCTCGACAGGACGGTCGAGGTGCGCGCGGGACAGACGCTCGACTTCGTCGTCGGGCCGGGCCGCGCGCCGGGCGGCGACGCCGTCCGCCGCCGCATCCGCATTCAGCGCGCCGACTGATCGCAGCGACCTCCGCCCGAATTTCTTGATTTTCAACCGGGATCGGCGATCATGAACGCATTGGAGCGGCCACGGTGCCGGTCATGACGTTTTGTTGAATTACATTCGGCCGTCCGCGGATACTGCGCGACAAGCGGCCAAACGGTGTTGTGATGAACGAATTGATGCCTGGGGCCGATTCGGGCCGCGCGTGCCGACTTCCGGCCACCAACGTGCAAGAGCGCTTCCTGTTCGTCGAACGTGCCGGCGGGCGCGAGAATGACGCGACCGTCACCTTTGCCTGGCGACTGCGCGGGCCGATTTCCGAGTCATCCGTTGCCGAGGCGCTTCGCCGCATCATCGAGCGCCATGAAATCCTGCGCACGCGTCTTGTCGCGACCGAGACGGGTATCGAGCAGGAAGTCCTGGCCGAGGCGCCGTTCCATCTGGCCTGTCTCGATCTGCGCGCCATGCCGGCGAAGGACCGCATTGAACGCGTGCATGCCATCGAACGAGACGCGGCCGAGGAGCCCATGGACCCGTGCCGGCCCGGCCTTTTTCGCGCCACGCTGGTCAAGACCGGCACCGACGAGGCTGTCCTTCTTGGTGTCGCGCATCACTGCATCTTTGACGGCCAGTCCACCGCCA
>RFGD01000009.1 GCA_003696705.1 Alphaproteobacteria bacterium
CGGATTCGCGTGGGGCTCGGGGACGAAGGCCTCGAGGCGCTTGCAGAGGCGCGCGACGTGCGCAAGGTCTCTCGCGCCGATCTTGCCGACTGCCTCATGCGCGGGCAGACCGGCGCCACGACCGTTGCCGCGACGATGATCGCAGCGCGTCTGGCGGGCATCGAGGTCTTTGCGACGGGCGGCATCGGCGGCGTCCACCGGGGCGCTGCCGAGAGCTTCGACGTCTCGGCCGATCTGACCGAACTTTCGCGCACGCCCGTCGTGGTCGTCGCCGCCGGCCCCAAGGCGATCCTTGACATTCCGAAGACGCTCGAGGTGCTCGAGACGCTGGGTGTTCCGGTCGTCGGATACGGGCAGGACAATCTGCCCGCGTTCTGGTCACGGGATTCGGGCCTGCCCGCCCCCCTTCGCGCCGACGCGCCGGCCGAGATCGCCAGGATGCACCGGATGCGGGCCGCCCTTGGCCTCGAGGGCGGGATCCTGGTCGCCAATCCGGTGCCGGCGGCCGACGAGATTCCCGCCTCGGAACTTGCGCCGGTGATCGAGCGCGCCCTCGCCGAGGCCGAGGCGGCGGGAATCAGGGGAAAGGCCGTGACCCCCTTCCTTCTCGACCGCGTGCTGGCCTTCACCGAAGGCCGGTCGCTGGCCGCGAACATCGCGCTTGTCAGAAACAATGCGCGCCTCGCGGCTTCGATCGCCCATGCGCTGAGCGCAGAGGCACGGCAGATATTGTGAAGCGGCGGGCGGCGACGTAGATTTTCCGCTGTCGGTTCAGGACGAGGCTAGCATGACCAAGGATAACGAGGCCCATGGCGGGCGGCGGCGGCGCGGCCTGTTCGGCGCCTTGCGGGCGAATTTCCTGACCGGGCTGGTCGTCATCGCCCCGATCGGGCTCACGATCTATCTGATCTGGACCGTTGTCGGCTGGATCGACAGCTGGGTCCTGCCCTTCGTGCCGGTCGCCTATCGCCCGGACCGCTACATCGGATATGACATCCGCGGCTTCGGGGTGGTGATCTTTCTTGTCTTCACGATCCTTGTCGGCTGGATCGCCAAGGGGCTCATCGGCCGGTCCATCATCCAGTGGGCCGAAGGGCTTGTGGACCGGATGCCGGTGGTCCGGTCGATCTACAACGGCGTCAAGCAGATCTTCGAGACCGTGTTCTCGCAGTCGGACACCTCCTTCGAGCATGCGTGCCTGGTCGAATATCCCCGCCGCGGCATCTGGTGCATCGGGTTCGTATCGACCAGCGCCAAGGGCGAGATCGCCGAGAAGGCGCCCGATGGGCGCGAGATGATGGCCATCTTCCTGCCGACCACACCCAATCCGACCTCGGGCTTTCTTCTGTTCCTGCCGCGCGAGGATGTCCTGCTTCTCGACATGACGGTCGAGGACGCGGCCAAGCTCGTCATCTCGGCCGGTCTCGTCTATCCGGGTCAGAAGGCGTCGAACGGCGCTTCGCGGCCGGACGCCGCGCCGGCCGGCGCCGTCGCGGTCGAGCCGCCGGACGCCTGAACGCCCCGAAGACCTGAGCGTCCCGAAGACCGGAAGACGGGGACGCCCGCCCCGCCGCCCGGGCCGGGCCCCGGCGGCGGGTTCAGAAGGCGTTTCGGACCGCCCGCGCCCCCGAGGCCACGTCCTGCCCCAGGCCCTCGATGGTCGCGCACCCGGCAAGCCCCAGCGCCAGGGCGACAAACGCGAACCGTGCCAGTTTTCTCATTGTCCTACTCCTGCTCGTACCACCACACGTCGGGCTGAAAGCCGATCCAGTCGCCGTAGATCGGCAGTTTTTCGGGATAGTGCAATGTCCGCTTGTGCGCGATGCGGCTGACGTTCGAGAACCAGAACGGGATGACATAGCGCCCCGTCGTGAGGACGCGATCCAGCGCCCTGACCGTGGCCACGAAATCTTCGTGGGTCTGCGCGGTCAGAAGGTCGTCGACAAGGCCGTCCACGGCCGCGCTCTTGATCCCCATCCAGTTCCGGGTGCCCGGCCGGTCGGCGCTTTCGCTGCCCCAGTACAGGCGCTGCTCGTTGCCCGGGCTGAGCGACAGGCCCCGCCAGTAATAGACCATGTCGAAGTCGTAGTTGTTCGTCCGCTCCTTGTATTGCGCGCTGTCGACGACGGTCGTGCGCGCCTCGATCCCAAGCCGCGACAGGGCCGAGATGTAGATGTCCGCGATCTGCCCGGTCTCGGTCGCGCCCTGTTTCAACAGGATCTCGAAGCGGAACGGCTCTCCCTTCGCGTTGCGAAGCACGCCGTCCTGAACGGTCCATCCGGCCTCGGCCAGAAGCCGAAGGGCCTTGCGGATGTTCTTGCGGTTCGCCGCCGTGCCGTCGCCGACCGGCAGGGAATAGCCCTCGAGCGCGCCGGGCAGAAGCGCCTCGCGATAGCGCTCGAGGAGCGCACGCACCTTGCCCTCGGCCGGCCCCGGGCGCATGCCAAGGACCGAGTTCGAGAAATACGAGGTGATCCGCGGCGCCTTGCCGTCGTTGAGGGTCTGATTGACGAACTCGAAGTTGAAGGCATGGATCAGCGCCTCGCGCACGCGCCAGTCCGCGAACAGCGCCCGGCGCGTGTTGAAGGCAAATCCGCGGATCCCCGACGGGCGCTGGTGCGGGATGATCGACTTGACGACCTCGCCGCTACGGACGGCGGGAAAGTCATAGGCCGTTTCCCACTTGCGGGCATTGAACTCGCGGTAGCTGTCGATTTCGCCGGCCTTGAAGGCCTCGAAGATGACGGACCCGTCGGCGTAGAAGTCATAGCGGATCTCGTCGAAATTGTGCAGGCCGCGGTTGATCGGCAGATCGCGCCCCCACCAGTCGGGATTTCGGCGCAGCACCAGATAGCGGCCGAACTCGTAATCCGCGACGACATAGGGACCCGACCCGATGGGCAATTCGGTCGAGTTCTGGAAGTCCTTCCCTTCCCACTGCGCCTTCTTCAGGATCGGCCGCAGCCCCAGGATGAGCGGAAGCTCGTTGTCGTTGGTGTTGAAGGTGAAGCGGACCGTGCGCGGCCCGGTGGCCGTCGCGCTTGCGACCTTCTTCCAGGCGCCCAGATAACGGGGATGACCGCGGGTCCCGAGGGTCTCGAATGACCAGAGGACATCTTCGACCGTCACGGGGCTTCCGTCCGAGAAGCGCGCCTCGGGACGCAGGGTGAATTCGACCCACTCGCGGTTCGGCCCCGTCTCGACCGATTCGGCCAGACCGCCGTAAAGCGTGAAAGGCTCGTCCCAGCTTCGCGTCATGAGGGATTCGTACCCATAGACCCGCAGCCCATATGGCGCCGAGCCTTTCAGGACGAAGGGATTGAGCGAATCGAAGCCGCCCGCCTCGCCGAAGACGATCCGCCCGCCCTTCGGCGCTTCCGGGTTGACATAGGGCAAGGACACAAGATCAGGTGGCAGCGCCGGTTCGCCATACATAGCGATGCCATGCTTCGGCGCCGCGCTGGCGGCAACGGCCACGGCGGCGGCGCCCGCTGCGACAAGAAGCCGGCGCCCGAGGTCGAAAAAAACTGATCTCATTTCGGCAACAATCCTCGCTGTCCCCATGTTTCCTTGAGCGGAACCCTACCGACGAGATCCAGCGTTTACAAATTTTTAGCTTGGCCACCGGCGGACGTTTGCGTATAAGGAAATCACTGCTCGATAGGTTTCTTGCCTGTATGAAACCTGCCTCAATAACTGACGCCCGCTTCTGCGGGCGTCTTTTTTTCGCACCGGGCAGGGAACCGGCATTCCCCAGGCAGAAAGCCTTTCGCGCGACGGCCGTCCGGCGCCCGGGCGCGGGGTCAATCCATTGCAGTGACCCAGAGGATGGTCGCATCCTCTTCCGAGATCGAGATCACGTTGTGCCCCATGGAGGCATCGTAATAGGCGCTGTCGCCGCGGCGCATGTCCACCGGCTCGTAGAACTCGGTGAACAGCCGGATCACACCGGTCAGGACGTATAGAAACTCTTCTCCGTCATGCCGGACCCAGCCGTCGAAGGCCTCGAAGCTGCGGGCGCGGACCCGTGCGCGATAGGGAAGCATGCGTTTCTGGCGCAGCTGGCTTGCCAGGATCTCGTGCTCGTAGGTGGCGGTCGGGTGCGGTGTCCCCTCGCCCGCGCGGGTCACCGCCATGCGGCCGGTTATCCGCGCATCGCGCGGCGGAGTGAACAGCTGTGGAACGGTGATGCCAAGCCCTTCGGCAAGCTTGCGCACGGCGTCGTAGGTGGGCGACATCTGACCGTTTTCGATCTTCGAAAGCGTCGAGCGGGCAAGTCCGGCCGCCTTTGCCGCCTCGGCCAGGGTCCAGCGCCGTTCCTTGCGCAATGCGCGGACGCGGGCGCCAAGGTCCAGGGGCTCGACGCGCGCGTCCTCGCCCGAGGCGCGGGCCACGCGCAACAGCGAAGGTGTCTCCATGTCGTCCATGCCGTCCTTCTGAAGAAAGCGCCGCCCGCTTGCAAGTCCCATCGGCCCGGCGTAGCCAAGGCCCATGCTTTCCGTCGTCGAGGACAATGCACCGCCGCCCTGCCCGCCGGCTTTCAACCTGACGGCCCATGTGCTGGGCGCGGCCGAGGTCGATCCCGACAAGATCGCGCTAGCCATCGTCGGCCCCGCAAGGGCCGAGCGTTGGAGCTTCGGGCGGCTGAAGGAGGCCGTTCTCGGCACCGCGACCGGGCTTCTCGAGGCCGGGCTCGAGCCGGGCGACCGGCTTTTCCTGCGCCTTGGCAACACGGTCGATTTCCCGATCCTCTTTCTGGCGGCGGCCGCGGTGGACGTCCTTCCGGTGCCCATCTCGGCGCAGCTTGCCGCGCCCGAGGTCGATGCCCTGGCAGCGGCGGTGGCCCCCGCGATGATCGTCGCCGATCCGCGCCTTCCGATGCCCGCCGGGGACTTTCGCGTCCTGTCGGTCGAGGCCACGCGGGACTGGCGGCGCCGTCCGCCGGCGACGATCGCAACCGGCGATCCGGACAGGCCGGGCTATGTGATCTTCACCTCGGGCACCGGCGGCGGACCGCGCGCGGTCCTGCACGCCCATCGCGCCGTCTGGGCGCGGCGGATGATGCACGACGGCTGGTACGGGCTTCGTGCGACGGACCGGCTCTTGCACGCAGGCGCCTTCAACTGGACCTATACGCTTGGCACGGGCCTTCTTGATCCCTGGACCCTTGGCGCAACCGCCCTTGTCCCGCACGAGGGGGTCGGGCACGACGCGCTGCCGCTTCTTCTGCGCCGCCACGACGCGACGATATTTGCCGCGGCGCCAGGGGTTTACCGGCAAATGCTGAAAGGCCGTGACACGCTCGATCTGCCTCGGCTCCGCCACGGGCTTTCGGCCGGCGAGCGGCTTGCCGAGGCGACGCGCGCCGCCTGGGAGCGCGCGACCGGCACGCCGATCTACGAAGCCCTTGGCATGACCGAGTGCTCGACCTTCATTTCCGGGTCCCCCGCCCGGCCGGCCCCGCCGGGCGCCACCGGCTATCCGCAGCCGGGTCGACGCGTGGCGGTGCTTGGCCCCGACGGGCGGCCGGTGCCCCGCGGCACGCCCGGCACCCTGGCCGTGCACCGGCGGGATCCGGGCCTCATGCTCGGGTATCTCGACCGCCCGGACGAGACGGCGGCGCGCCTTGTCGGTGACTGGTTCTTGACCGGAGATCAGGTTGTCATGGCCGATGATGGCGCGGTTACCTATCTGGGCCGCGACGACGACATGATGAACGCAGGCGGATTTCGCGTCTCTCCGCTCGAGGTCGAGGCCGCCCTGTCCACCCATCCCGGCATCGGCGACTGCGCTGCCGTCGAGGTGCGCGTGAAGGCCGATGCGACGGTCATCGCCGCCTTCTACGAGGCCGAGGCCGATCTGGACGCGGCCGACCTGACGGCCTATCTCGGGGTGCGGCTTGCGCGGTACAAGACGCCGCGGATCTTTCAGCGTGTCGACGCCCTCCCACGCGGTGCGAACGGCAAGGTCCTGCGCCGGAAATTACGTGAAGACTACGAGGCAAGACATGGTAAAACTTGACATTCTTTCCGACCCGATCTGCCCGTGGTGCTTCATCGGCAAGCGGCGGCTGGACCGGGCGCTCGAGGCCCGGCCGGATCATCCGTTCATCATCGAATGGCATCCCTTCCAACTGAACCCGGACATGCCGCCCGAGGGGATGGTCCGCCGCGAATACCTCGAGACGAAATTCGGCGGCAAGGAGGCCGCGGCCCAGGTCTATGCCCGCATCGACGAGGCCGCGCGCGACGCCGGGCTCGAGATCGACTGGGAGAAGATACGCCGCACCCCCAATACGCTCGATGCGCACCGCCTGATCCACTGGGCGGGGCTCGAGGGCCGGCAGACGGCGGTCGTGGATGCCCTGTTCCGGGCCTACTTCCTGGAGGGGCTCGACATCGGGGACAGGGATGTCCTGGTGGCGATCGGCGAACGCGCGGGGCTCGACCCGGCGATGCTTCGAACCCTTCTGGCCGGCGACGCCGACCGCGAGGAGATCCGCGCCCGCGACGCCCACGCGCGCGAACGCGGGGTCACGGGCGTGCCGACGTTCATCGTGGCCAATACCTACGTCCTGCAGGGTGCGCAGCCGACCGACGTCTGGCTGCGCGCGATTGACGAGATCAACGAGAAGCTCGCCCATCGCGACGGCGGGGACGCCTGATGGGGCCGCACCCTGACAGGGGCGCGCGAGGCGCCGAGTTCATCGCGCTTGTCGCGATGCTTTTCGCCACGGTGGCATTTTCGATCGATTCCATGCTGCCGGCCATGCCCGAGATCGCGGCCGAACTGACGCCTGCCGCGCCCAACCGTGCCCAGCTTGTCGTCACCAGTTTCGTTTTCGGCCTTGGCGTCGGCACGCTGTTTGCCGGCCCTATTTCCGATGCCATCGGGCGACGCAAGGTCATCGTCGGCGGGGCCGCGATCTATGCCCTCGGGGCCGTGCTTGCGGCCCGGGCCGGCTCGCTCGAGGCGCTTCTGGCGGCGCGGGTCCTTCAGGGGCTCGGCGCCTCGGGGCCTCGGGTCGCATCGCTTGCGCTTGTCCGCGACCGCCACGCAGGTGCGCGGATGGCACGCATCGTCTCGTTCGCGATGACGGTCTTCGCGCTGGTCCCGGCGGTGGCGCCGGCCATCGGGGCGCTCATCCTTGCCGCCTTCGGCTGGCGCGCCATCTTCGGCGCCTTCGTGGTCTTTGCCGCGCTGAGCTCGGCCTGGCTTCTGTTGCGTCAGCCCGAGACGCTGGCCCCCGAAGCCCGGCGCCCCCTGCGCCCGGCCCGCATCCTCGCCGCCGTCGGCGAGGTGTTGTCCCACGGCGTCGTCCTGCGCGCGATCCTGGCGCAGGTGTTCATCTTCGGCTCGCTCATGGCCGTCCTGTCGTCGACCCAGATGGTCTTCGACAAGACCTTCGGCCTTGGCGACAGCTTTCCGTTCTGGTTCGCCATGATCGTCCTTGTCGCGGGAACGGGGAGCTTTGCGAACGCGCGTCTTGTCCTGCGGCTTGGCATGATCCGGCTGGTGACGACAACGCTGACGGTGGAGTTCCTGTTTTCGGCCACTGTCGCCGCCCTCTGGGGCACCGGCCTTCTGCCCGAGCCGCTGCGGTTTCCGCTTTATTTTGCGTGGACTACGTCGGTGTTCTTCATGCTGGGCTTTACCATGGGGAACCTGAATGCACTTGCGCTCGAGCCGATGGGACACATCGCCGGCACGGCGGCGTCGGTCATTTCCGCGCTGGCCACGGCCCTTGCCGTCGTCATCGCGATCCCGGTGGGTCTGGCTTTCGACGGGACGCCGCTGCCGCTCTTTCTGGGGGTGGCGGCGTCGCTGGCCTGCGCGCGGCTTTCGGTGCGCGGGCTCGTGCCGGCGGTCGCGGGGCCCTAGGCCTCGGCGCGACGGGTCGCGGGGGCCGGCGCGGCCGCCTTTTCGGCCAGGTCGCGGGCGATGGCGAAGGCGCCCTTGATCCGATCCCGGTCGGACGACCAGTCCCGCCGCACGACAAGCTTGTTGTCCTTGATCTTGGCAAGGCCCCTCTGGTCCTGGATGAAGGCGACAAGCCCGGCGGGGTTTGCAAAACGGTCGCCGTGGAACTGGATCACGGCCCCCTTCGGGCCACCGTCAAGCCGCGCGATCCCGGCCCTGAGGCACATGGCCTTGATCCGCACCACCAGAAGAAGGACGTTCACCTCCTTCGGCAGCGGACCGAAGCGGTCGATGAGTTCCGCGGCGAATCCCTCGATCTCGACCTTCGAGTTCAACGTCGAAAGCCGCCGGTAAAGGCCCAGCCGGACGTCGAGATCGGGCACGTAGTCCTCGGGTATCAGGACCGGCACGCCCAGATTGATGACCGGCGACCAATGGGCGTCCACCTCCTCGGGCAGCCCTTCGGCGGCGCCGGAACGGATGCGCGCGATCGCTTCTTCCAGCATGGACTGGTAAAGCTCGTAGCCGACTTCCCGGACATGTCCCGACTGCTCTTCGCCCAGGATGTTGCCGGCGCCGCGAAGATCGAGGTCCTGGGCCGCCAGGTTGAAACCGGCGCCGAGGCCGTCAAGGCTGCCGAGGACGCGCAATCGCCGTTCGGCCTGCGGTGTCAGGACCGTTCCCGGCCGTGTCGTGAGGTAGCAGTAGCCGCGCGTCTTCGACCGGCCCACGCGCCCGCGGATCTGGTAGAGCTGTGCCAGACCGAACATGTCGGCGCGGTGCACGATCATGGTGTTCGCGGTCGGAATGTCGAGCCCGGATTCGACGATCGAGGTCGACAGAAGGACATCGTATTTCCCGTCGTAGAAGGCGTTCATGCGCTGGTCGAGCTCGCCCGCCGCCATCTGGCCATGGGCGACGACGAAGCTGACTTCCGGCACCTGCTCGGCAAGAAAGGTCTCGATCTCGGGCAGATCGGCGATGCGCGGCACGACGAAGAAGGACTGGCCCCCGCGGTAGTGTTCCCTGAGCAGCGCCTCCCGGATGGTCACGGTGTCGAACTCCGAGACATAGGTGCGGATCGCAAGCCGGTCCACGGGCGGCGTCGCGATGACCGACAGGTCGCGCACCCCCGTGAGTGCCAGTTGCAGCGTCCGGGGAATGGGCGTCGCGGTCAGCGTGAGGACATGCACATCCGACCGAAGCGCCTTCAGCCGTTCCTTGTGGGCGACGCCGAAATGCTGTTCCTCGTCCACGATCATGAGGCCAAGGTTGCGAAAACGCACCGACTTGGACAGAAGCGCATGCGTGCCGATCACGATGTCCACCGTGCCATCGGCAAGGCCGGCGCGCGTCTCGGCCGCCTCTCGCTGGCCGACGAAGCGCGACAGCTGACGCACGTTGATCGGAAAGCCCCGGAAGCGTTCGGCAAAGCTGCGGGCGTGCTGGCGCGCCAGAAGCGTCGTCGGCGCGATCACTGCGACCTGCATGCCCTGGGCGGCGGCGATGAAGGCGGCGCGCATGGCCACTTCGGTCTTGCCGAACCCGACATCGCCGACGACGAGCCGGTCCATCGGCCGGCCCGAGGAAAGATCGCTCAGCACATCCTGGATCGCGGCAAGCTGGTCGTCGGTCTCTTCGTATGGAAAGCGCGCCGCGAAGGCATTCCACATCTCGGCCGGGGGTTCGAGGATGGGCGCCTTGCGCAATTCGCGCTCGGCCGCGATGCGGATCAGCCGGTCGGCCATCTCGCGGATGCGTTCCTTGAGGCGGGCCTTCTTCGCCTGCCACGCACCGCCGCCAAGCTTGTCGAGAAGCCCCTCCTCGTGCCCGTAGCGCGACAAGAGCTCGACGTTCTCGACCGGCAGATAAAGCTTGTCGCCACCGGCATATTCGATCACCAGGCAGGCGTGCGGCGCGCCGGCGGCCGTCACCGTCTCGATCCCCAGATAGCGACCGACGCCGTGGTCCACGTGGACGACCAGATCGCCGACCGAGAGCGCCCCGGGATCGGCAACGAAGTCGTCGGCCTTCCGCCGCCGCCGGGGCCGCCGGATCAGCCGATCGCCCAGGACGTCCTGTTCGGAAATGACCGTGAGGCCCGGCGTCTCGAACCCGGCTTCGAGGCGCCACACCGCCAGGGCAATCGCGCCCTTTGCCTCGGCCAGGTCGCGCATGCCCGAGATCGGCCGCGTGTCGAGGACGCCTTCGTCTTCGAGAAGCGAGGCGAGCCGCTCTCTCGCGCCCTCCGAGTAGGTCGCGATGACGACGTTCCCCTCCTTGCGCCGTGCTTCAACATGATCGGCCAGCGCCTTGAAAAGATGCACGCCTTCCTGATGGCGCTCGGGGGCGAAATTGCGCCCGAGACGCGCGCCCGCGTCGATGACGCCGGGCCCCGTGGCGCGTGGCACGGCCGAAAACGACAGGACGCGGCGCCCGGCCATGGCAGCGTCCCAGCCCGCTTCGTCGAGGTAGAGAAGTTCGGGCGGCGCAGGCTTGTAGACACTGTCGAGCCGACCCTTCTGGGTCATCGCCTCGCGTCGGGCCTCGTAGAGGTCGAGGACCGTCTCGTGGCGGGCCGCGCGCGACTGGGCGGCCTGTTCGTCCTCGGTCACCGAGGCGCCGGGGACATAGTCGAAGATCGTCTCGAGCCTGTCGTGGAAGAACCCGAGCCAGTGCTCGATGCCCTGGTGCTTGCGGCCCGCGCTGACGGCCTCGTAGAGGGCGTCGCCCGAACCCGCGGTGCCGAAGGCGATGCGATAGTTCTGCCGAAAGCGGCGGATCGCGGCCTCGTCCAGGATTACCTCGGAAACCGGCGCAAGCTCGACGCGATCAAGGCGCGAGCGGGTCCGCTGGCTCTCGGGATCGAAAAGACGTGCGCCGTCAAGGACATCGCCGAAGAGATCGAGGCGCACCGGGAACTCGGCCCCCGGCGGGAAGATGTCGATGATGCCGCCCCGGACGGCATAATCGCCCGGCTCGGTCACGGTGGGCGCCTGGACGAAGCCCATGCGCACAAGGAAGGCGCGAAGCGCGGCCTCGTCGATCTGACGGCCGACATGGGCGACGAAGCTTGCCTCTCGGACCGTGTCCCGGGCGGGGACGCGCTGTGTCGCCGCCGCGACGGTGGTCAAGAGGACAAAGGGCCCGGAAAGCCCGCGCGCCAGGGTCGCAAGCGTCGCCATCCGCTCGGCCGACACCGCCGGGTTGGGCGAGACACGGTCATACGGCAGGCAGTCCCATGCCGGAAAGGACAGGACCGGCACGCCAGCGCCCCAGAAGGCCAGCGCCTCGCGCATGGCCTCCATGCGTTTTTCGTCCCGCGCCACGTGGATGACCGGCGCACCGGTCTTCTCCAGCTCGGCCAGGACGAGGCGGGCGTCGTAGCCTTCGGGCGCGCCGCCGACGACGATATGCTGGGCCTTGGACATCGCGCGTCAGGTAACCGCCGCCGCGGCCGTGTCAATAGCCCGGGGCGCGATTTCCGCCTCAGATCCCCAGAACGTTGGCATTGATGTTCTGCCACATCCCCCAAAGGGACGTCACGAAGATGGCGGCCATGCCGATGAACTGGACGATGCGCCGATGAACGCGCAGCGTCCGGCAGATGGTGTCAAGATCGGCCGCCGCCGCCACGCGCCGGGCGGTGCGCACCGACAGCGCCCCGACGACAGACAGGGGCGCGACGATCAAGAAGACCGCCTGGCTGAACTCGTTGCCGAACCAGAACCCCAGCGTGCCAAGGACCGCAAGACCGAAGAAGACCGTGCCTACGATCCAGAGCCCGGCCACCTCGACGATGAAATTGACGCGGCCCGCATGGATCCGCGCGACGATCTCGAGATCTTCGGCCGCGCGCCCGCCGACACGGATTGCACGCTGGACCATGTCCCAGGGAATGCCGACGATCCAGTGCGACGTCGTCGACCAGGTCACCGCCAGCACGATCCAGTACCAGAGATTCGAGAACGACCGCATGTCGATCAGCTCGAATGCCAGGTCGTACCAGCTCACCCGTCCCATCCCCTTCCTTGCCCGGGGCCTTGCCGCGGGCTTGAAACCTCATGTCGTTCCGTGCCACTCGGTAGAGGAATTTGCAAGGGACCAGCGCCATGCCGACAAGCCAAGCCCCCTACCCGCAGACCCGCTTTCGCCGCTTGCGCCGGACGCCGGCGCTGCGCAGCCTTGTGCGTGAAACCGGGCTCGCCGTTTCGGATCTGATCTGGCCGATCTTCGTGCGCGAGGGCGAGGACGTGGCCGAACCGGTACCCTCGATGCCGGGCGTCGAGCGGCTTTCCATCGACCGCGCCGTGCGCGCGGCGGAAGAGGCCGCCCGCCTCGGGATTCCGGTGATGGCGCTCTTTCCCTACACCGACCCGGCGCTGAAGACCGAAGCCTGCGAAGAGGCCTGGAACCCCGACAACCTTGTCAACCGGGCCGTCCGGGCCATCAAGGCGGCCGTGCCGGAAGTGGCGCTGATGTGCGACGTCGCGCTCGACCCCTACAACGCGAACGGCCATGACGGCATCGTGCGCGACGGAGTCATCCTGAACGACGAAACCGTCGAGGCGCTTGTGCGCATGGCCGTTGTCCAGGCCGAGTCGGGGGCCGACATCCTTGGACCCTCGGACATGATGGACGGGCGCATCGGTGCGATCCGGGCCGCGCTCGAGGCCGGCGGCTGGAAGGATGTCACGATCATGTCCTATTCCGCCAAGTATGCGAGCGCCTTCTACGGCCCCTTCCGCGATGCCGTCGGGGCGTCGGGGGCGCTGAAGGGCGACAAGAGCACCTATCAGATGGACCCGGGCAACAGCGACGAGGCGCTTCGCCTTGTCGAACGCGACCTGGCCGAGGGTGCCGACATGGTCATGGTCAAGCCGGGGATGCCCTATCTCGACATCTGCCGCCGCGTGGCCGATCGCTTCGGGGTGCCGACCTTCGCCTATCAGGTCTCGGGCGAATACGCGATGATCCAGGCGGCGGCGCAGAACGGCTGGCTCGACGGCGAAAAGGCGATGATGGAAAGCCTTCTGGCCTTCAAACGCGCCGGTTGCGACGGGATACTCACCTATTTCGCGCCGGTCGTGGCGCGCCGACTGGCAGCCGGCTGACCCCAGATGTTCGGCAATCCCTCGCCGATGACATCAACATGAGGTGACAGCCGGGGCAAAAGCGCCTATACCTCGGGCAACGGCCGCGCGAAATACGGCCGGCAGGCAGGCATGGACCACATGCATCAGGTATCGAGGCAGGAAAGATGAGCATCATCGACAGACGCGGACTTCTGGCCGGTGGCGGCGCGCTGGCGCTTCTTGCCGGATGTGCGAACGGCGTGCGCTCGAACGGGCGCGACCAGATCGACCAGCAGGTGGACGCGGCCATGCGGCTCATGTTCGCCGAGGTTCCCGAGACGCGGGAACTTGCCGCCAAGGCCGCCGGGGTGCTCGTCATGCCCCGGATCACCGAGGCCGGCTTCGGCATCGGCGGGTCCTACGGGCGCGGGGCGCTCAGGGTCGGTGGCGTCTCGGTCGACTACTATTCGGCCGCCTCGGCCTCGTTCGGGCTTCAGTTGGGCGCGAAGCAATATGCCCATGCCCTGTTCTTCATGACGCCCGAGGCGCTGGCCGAGTTCCGCGCCGGCCCGGGCTGGCAGGCGGGCGCCGGTATCGAATATCTTGTGAACAACGACGGGAAGGAATTCTCGGGCGACACGACGCGCGCCCTGTCGCCCGTCATCGGGGTGGTCTTCGGACAGGCCGGGCTCATCGTCGGGGCGACGGTCGAAGGCACGAAGTATACCCGCATCATTCCCTGACCTACCGGGGGCATTCGGGGTCAGCGTGAAGGGGGGTCGGCGCCTGTGGCACCGGCCCCTTTTCCGTGTCGCCGCCCATTAGCGCGGGTCGAGGACGCGCAGGCGGTGGATGAGCGACGACGTGTCCCAGCGCCCGCCGCCCAGGTTCTGCACATCCTTGTAGAACTGGTCGACCAAGGCGGTCACGGGCAGGCTGGCGCCGTTTTCGTCGGCCGCTTCAAGGCAGATCCCAAGATCCTTCCGCATCCAGTTGACGGCAAACCCGAAATCGAACTTGCCGTCCAGCATCGTCTCGTAGCGGTTCGACATCTGCCACGAGCCGGCAGCGCCCCCCTGGATGACCTCGACGACCTGGCGGCCGTCCAGCCCGGCCTTCTCGGCGAAGTGAAGCCCCTCGGACAGGGCCTGGACCAGCCCGGCAATGCAGATCTGGTTGACCATCTTCGTCAGCTGGCCCGCCCCGCTTTCCCCCAGCCGCCGGCAGAGCTTGGCGTAACACGCGATGATCGGTTCGGCGCGCGCATAGGCCTCGGCGTCGCCGCCGCACATCACGACCAGCTGGCCGTTCTCGGCCCCTGCCTGACCGCCGGACACCGGCGCGTCGACGAAGGCCACGCCGCGTTCGGCGGCAATCTTGCACAATTCGCGCGTGACGCGGGCCGACACGGTCGTGTGATCGACGAAGACCGAGCCCGCGGCCATGCCGGCAAACGCCCCGTCATCGCCCAGGCAGACGCTTCGCAGGTCGTCGTCATTGCCGACGCAGGCCATCACGAACTCGGCGCCCTCGGCGGCGGCGCGCGGCGTTTCGGCCAGAGAGCCGCCGTGTTCGGCCACCCAGGCTTCGGCCTTGGCCTTCGTCCGGTTGTAGACCGTCACTTCGTGCCCGCGCGCCGCCAGATGGCCCGCCATCGGATAGCCCATCACGCCAAGTCCAAGAAATGCCACCTTCGCCATCGCCAAATTCCTTTTCCCTTGCGATATTTCCCGCGCACAGTAACCAAGGCGGCAACCTTGCCGTCAACCGTCCGGGGCTCTTGATGACTACGCTTTTTCGCTGGCTTCTGCGGCTTGTTGTCCTTCTTCTGGTCCTGACAGCGGGGGCTCTTGGGCTTGCCTACTGGCTTGCCGCGCGCTCGCTGCCGGTCTACGAGGGGCGCTTTGCCGTCCGCGGTCTTGACGCCCCGGTCGAGATCGTGCGCGACAGCGCGGCCGTGCCGCACATCCTTGGCACGACCGACGAGGACACGTTCTTCGGCCTCGGCTTCGTGCATGCCCAGGACCGCCTGTGGCAGATGACGATGTTGCGGCGCACCGCCCAGGGCCGCCTGTCCGAGCTGTTCGGCCCCCGCACGCTTCGCATCGACGAGTTGATGCGACGGCTCGACCTCTACGGGCTGGCCGTGCGCGCCGTCGAGGTTCAGGACCCCGCCACGCAGGCGGCGCTCCGGGCCTACGCGGCCGGCGTGAACGCCTGGATCGAGAAGGTCAACGAGGGGTCGCTTGGCCGGGGCGCGCCCGAGTTCTTCCTGTTCTCGCCGCAGATCGCGCCGTGGCAGCCGGCCGATTCGCTGGCCATCATGAACCTCATGGCCTTGCAGCTCTCCGGGCAGGCGCAGAAGGAAGTGCAGCGCGCGCGGCTGTCGCTTCTTCTTCCCGAAGAGCGGGTCCGGGACATCCTTCCCGACGCGCCGGGGGCGGGCATCGCCGCCCTGCCCGACTATGCGTCGCTCTTTCCGGGGCTTCCCCGGTTCACGCGGGTGGCGACGCTGCACGACCCGCTCGACCCCGTGCCGGCGCCGGGCCTTGCCGGGGCCTCGAACGCCTGGGCGGCGGCCCCGTCCCGCGCGGCCGGCAAGGGCTCGCTTCTGGCCAACGATCCGCATCTCGAGCTGACGGCGCCGTCCATCTGGTATCTTGCCCGGCTCGAGCTTTCCTCGGGCGGGGTGATCGGCGGCACGATCCCGGGGATCCCGGCCGTCCTGGCCGGTCGGTCGGACCGGCTGGGCTGGGGGCTGACCACGGCTTACGTCGATGATCAGGACGTGCTCATCCAGCGGCTCAACCCCGACAACCCCGAGGAATATCAGACCCCTGACGGCTATTCCGAATTCATCACGCGAAAAAGCGTGATCCGCATCAAGGGCGCGGCGCCCAAGACGCTGACCCTGCGCTGGGCGGGCGACAAGCCGGTCCTGCCAGGCAAGTATTTCGGGCTTGGCGCCGTGACACCGAAAGGCCATGTGGCAAGCCTTGCCTGGACGCTCTTTTCACCTCGGAACACCTCGATGACGGCGGCCATGCGGCTCATGCGCGCCCAGGACATCGACGAGGCGGTCGCCGCGGCCGCCCTTTCGGTCGCGCCGGCGCAAAACCTGACCCTCGCCGATCACGACCGGATCGCGCTGGTGACCGCGGGTGCGATCCCGCGGCGGGACCGGCGTCACTGGACCCAGGGACGGATGCCGGCGCCCGGCTGGGTGCCCGAGAACAACTGGAACGGCACCCTGCCGTTTGCCACCAATCCGCGCTTCGTCGACCCGCCGGGCGGCATTGTCGGGAACACCAACAACAAGACGGTTCAGCGGGCTTTTCCGCTTCACGTCTCCTTCGACTGGGGCGACACCCAGCGGATCCTGCGCTGGAAGGACCTGATGGAGCGACGCGCTGTCCATACCCGCGAAAGCTTCATCGAGGCACAGCTCGACACCGTGTCGATCACCGCCAGATCCCTTCTGCCGCTTGTGGCGCGTGATCTGTGGTTCACCGGCGAACCGGCGCCCGAAGGCACGCCCGAGCGCCGCCGGCAGACGGCCTTGTCGCTTCTGGCCGAGTGGAACGGCGAGATGAACGAGCACATGCCCGAGCCGCTCATCTATGCCGCGTGGATGCGCCACCTGCAGGCGCGGCTGGTCCGTGACGAGCTTGGGCCCCTGGCCGAGGACTTCACCCGCCCCGAACCGCTGTTCATCGAGCGCGTCTTTCGCGACACCGACGGCGCGGCTGCCTGGTGCGACGTGGTCCAGTCGACCGCGAAAGAGAGCTGCACGGACATCGCCCGCCTGGCGCTTGACGATGCGCTCGTCTACCTGACCGAACGTTTCGGCGCCAACATCGAAAGCTGGCGCTGGGGCGACGCGCATCAGGCCCATCACGACCATACGGTCCTGGGCGACGTTCCCGTCCTTCGCTGGTTCGTGAACATCCATCAGTCGACAAGCGGCGGCGACAACACGCTGATGCGCGGCAAGACCTCGGGCGAAGAGCCCGAGCCCTTTGCCAACGTCCATGCCGGCGCCTATCGGGGCGTCTACGACTTCGGCGACCCGGACAGTTCCGTGTTCATCATCTCGACCGGACAGTCGGGCCACCCGCTTTCACGCCACTACGATGACCTTGGCGAACGCTGGCGGCGGGGCGAATATATTCCCATGTCGCTTGACAAGGATCTTGCCAGGGCCGCGGCGCTCGGGACGATCGTGCTGGAACCCGCACGCTAGGCGCGCCGAGGGCGCGGCTGCAGGCGGCTTAGCCGGCAGGCGCCTGTCCCCCCGCGTCCCCTTCGGGCGCGGCCGGACTGTCCTGCAGAAGGGCCACCTCGCCGAAGGCGGCGGCGAATTCTGCGGCCTGCCGGGGCGACCACTCGACCTCGACGATCAGCCCGTCTTCATCGGCGGTTTCCGAGATCACGACGCCTTTCTGGTGGAGCCAGGCCCGGGCACGCCCGTCCTCGTGCCGAAGTCGAAGCGTCGCGCGCCGGCGCGGCGGGGCAACAAGCTCGTCGACCCGCCGAAGAAGCCGGTCAACGCCTTCGCCGGTCAGCGCCGACACGGCCACCACATCGTCGCGCCGCGCCGCCCTTCGCCGCATCGCGGCCCGCTCCTCGGGCGGCAGCCGGTCGATCTTGTTCCAGACCTCGACGACGGGAATGCGGTCGCTCACGCCCAGATCGCCCAGGATCGCGCGCACGTCCTCGGCTGTTCCTCGGTCTCGGGATGAGAGATGTCGCGCACATGCAGGACAAGATCGGCCTCGGTCACCTCCTCGAGCGTGGCGCGGAAAGCGGCGACAAGCTGTGGCGGCAGGTCCGAGATGAAACCCACCGTATCCGAAAGGATCACCTTCTGCCCCGACGGCAGGACGATGCCCCGCATCGTCGGGTCGAGGGTCGCGAACAGCATGTCCCTGGCCATCACCTCGGCCCCGGTCAGGCGGTTGAACAGGGTCGACTTCCCGGCATTGGTGTAGCCCACCAAGGCAACGACCGGGAACGGCACCCTTGCGCGGGCCGCCCGGTGCAGCTTGCGCGTCCGCACCACCTTGTCGAGCTGGCGGCGGATCCGCGTGATCGCCTCGTCGATGGCGCGGCGGTCCGCCTCGATCTGGGTCTCGCCCGGGCCGCCGACAAAGCCAAGCCCGCCGCGCTGGCGCTCGAGGTGGGTCCACGCCCGCACGAGGCGCGTCTTCTGGTAGTTGAGCGCCGCCAGCTCGACCTGAAGCGCGCCCTCGCGCGTGCGCGCCCGGTCGGCGAAGATCTCGAGGATCAGGCCGGTCCGATCGAGGATCTTGACGTTCCAGGCCTTCTCGAGGTTGCGCTGCTGAACGGGCGTCACCGGCCCGTCGACAAGGACAAGGCCGACGTCCGCCTCTTCGAAGGTGGCGCCAAGCTCCTCGACCTTGCCCGGTCCGAACAGATACCCCGGCCGCGGCCGCGCGATGGGCACGACCGAGGCGCCGACGACCTCGATCCCGGGCAGCGCCTCGGCAAGCGCCACGGCCTCTTCCAGCGCCCGTTCCGGCGCGCGCCGACGCGGCGCCGATCGGATGTCCGGGTGGAGAACCCAGGCCCGCGTCGGACGGGTCCCTGTGGCGTGGGCGCTCAGTCCTCGACCTCGTGCAACGAGATGGGCTGCGACGGCATCACCGTCGAGATGGCGTGCTTGTAGACAAGCTGGGACTGGCCGTCGCGACGCAGAAGCACGCAGAAGTTGTCAAACCAGGTGATGACACCCTGAAGTTTCACGCCGTTGATGAGAAAGATCGTCACGGGAACCTTGTTCTTCCGGACGTGGTTGAGAAAGACATCCTGCAAATTCTGCTTGTCGGCAGCCATCGGTTCTGTCGCCTTCCTGTTGCAGCCCTGAGGCGGGCCTTTCTTGTGGTTGCGCTTGTCACTATGTCGCGCAAGGCGCCGAGTTTCCAGCCCTAATCGGCCCTAGCTGCGCCACAAATCGGGGTTGAACAGGGCCACGAGCGCAAGCGTTTCGAGCCGTCCGAGGGTCATGGCCGCCGCCAGGACGAACTTGACGCCGTCAGACAGCGAGGAATAGGCCACCGGCTCGGTCGCCGCAGCGGCGGCAACGGGACCGGTGTTCGACAGCGCCGCCGTGGTCAGGACAAGCGCCGGTTCGAAGGCGATGCCGAAAAGCGACAGGGCCAGCATCAGCACCGCGACCGAGACGATGAACAGCATGAAGAACACCCAGGCGTTGAACGCCCCGCCACGGCGCATCTGCCGCTGAAGCGGTCCGCCGCCGGCGACGAGCGACGGGTAGACGAGCCGCTCGAGCTCTCGCTCGCCATGGCGCAAGAGCGCATAGACCCGCAAGAGCTTGACACCGCCCGCCGTCGTCCCTGCCCCGCCGCCGACAAGTGCCAGCCCCGCCAGGACAAGTCCCGGCGTGTGGAGCCCCGACCAGACCTGCGCGCCCTCCCAGTCCGAGATCGTGAAACCGGCGGTCGTCAGGAAGGAAAGGGTCGTGAAAAAGATCCCCCAAAGGGCGCGGGCGGCCTCGACGGGGCCCGACCGCAGCTCATCGTCGATCGTTCCGGCCCAGTGACGGAGGAACAGAAGGCACGTCACCACAAGGACAATGGCCGCCCCCATGCGCAGTTCCGGGTCGGCAAGGGCGCGGCTTTCCCCGCCGGGCGGCGTCCAGCGGGAAAAGGTGACCCGCGACAGCGCGAATACAAGCCCGACCACGATCGCCAGCGGCGCCAGCTGTCCGGCCGCGCCGTTCTCGAGCCCGCCGACGGGCGAGATGCCGCTTGTCGAAACCGTCGACAGCGCGTGGCAGAAGGCCACGAAGGACGTCTCGCCCACGATGACCTGCGCGAACCAGAGCACGGCAGTGATCGCGGCATAGACGGGCAGAAGCTCGCGCGCGTGGCGCAGAAGGCGGTCGGCCTCTCCCTCACCGGGCATCGACGGCTGGCGGCGGCCGCCCGGCGTGCCGCTGATCATCAACACCTCGTAGCCACCGAGGTTGGCGGGCGCCAGGATCGCCACCGCCGCGACCCAGATCAGGAACCCCCCGAGCCAGCCGACCAGGGCGCGCCACAGATGGATCGAGGGCGGCACCTCGGCCGGCACGTCAAGAAGCGTGGCGCCCGTCGTCGTCACGCTCGAGACCATCTCGAACCAGGCATCGCGATAGGCCAGCCAGGGCATGAGCTCGTGCACCGGGAAGGCCAGGAAGACAGGCAGCACGAAAAAGGCCGCGAACAGCGTCAGAAGATGCCCGCGCAGCGGCCGCGCAGATCTGTGCCCCCAGGTCGCGACGGCCAAGAGGCTGGTCAGCATCAGAACAAGCGCCGCGGAATAGACGAAGACGCGCCCGGTACGCCAGTCGCCAATGGCCGCGGCGTGCACCGCCGGGACCAGCATCGCCACCGCAGAAATCCCGACAAGGGCGACGAACAGCGGGATGGGAAGCGCGCGACGCATCGCCCCGCGGGCTCAGAAATACTCGACCGACACTTGCAGAAGGCGCTCGACCTCCGGCACGTCGTCGGCCAGCGAGAAGATGACGATCCGGTCGCCCGCGTCGATCCGCGTCGCGCCTTCGGGCCGCACGAAAGTCTCTCCCTTCAGGATGCCGCCGACCAGGACGCCCTCGGGGAACTCGATGTCGCGGATGTGCTTGCCGGCGATCGGCGAATTCGACATGACCACGGCCTCGATGACCTCGCCCTCGGCATCGCCGACCGAGTAGATGGCGCGCACCCGCCCGTGCCGGATATGGCGCAGGATCGAGGACACCGTCGTGGCCCTCGGGTTGATGTAGGCGTCGATCCCGAGCGGATCCATTAGCGACGTCATCGTCGGATCGTTGACCAGCGCAATCGCCATGGCGCAGCCCTCGGTCTTGGCGCGGACCGAGGCCAGAAGGTTCGTCTTGTCGTCGTCGGTCAGCGCCAGGATCGCATCGGCGCGCGAGATGTTGGCCTCGGCCAGGAGGGCGACGTCAAGCCCGTCACCGTTCAGCACGATCGTGCGCTCGAGCGCGTCGGCCACCGCCTCGGCGCGGGCGCGGTCGCGCTCGATGACCTTGGCGCGGATACGCTGCGGCAAGGCCTCGAGGCGCCGCGCCACCTCAAGACCGACGTTCCCGCCCCCAAGGATGACGACCCGTTCGCGCCGCGCGGTCGCCTTGCCGAAGATCTCGAGCGTTCGCCCGGCGTCATCGGTGTGCGACAGGACATAGACCTGATCGCCGGCATAGATCTGGTCCTCGGGCTCGGGGGCGAACAGGCGCCGGCCGCGGCGAACGGCCAGAACGGTCGCACGCAGCGTCGAGAACAGCTCGGTCAGCTGGCGAAGCGGCGTGTTGACGACCGGACAGTCGTCGTCGATGGCAATGCCCAGAAGCTGGGCCCTGCCATCCAGAAAGGGCTCGATGTCGAAGGTGGCCGGGGCCAGAAGGCGGCGCACGGCGGCCTCGGCCACCTCGCGCTCGGGGCTGATGACGACGTCGATCGGCAGATGCTCTCGGCGGTAGAGACCGGCGTTGATGGCATCAAGATAGCTTTGCGCACGCAGCCGGGCGATCTTGCGCGGCACCTCGAAGATCGAGTGCGCGACCTGACAGGTCACCATGTTGACCTCGTCCGAATGCGTGGCCGCGATGACCATGTCCGCATCCGCCGCCCCGGCACGTTCGAGCACATCCGGATACGAGGCGTGCCCCGCCACCCCCTGGACGTCCAGCGCGTCGATGGCGCGGCGGACCAGAAGCGGGTCCCTGTCGACAACGGTGACGTCGTTCTGCTCGGACGAGAGGTGGCGCGCGATCTGCCAGCCGACCTGGCCCGCACCGCAGATGATAACCTTCATGACGCCCCTCTTGCGTTCCGGCTGCCCTTACTTGGCAAATGCCCGCAAGCGCGTCAATCCGCCGCCCGGCCGCCGTCGCGTCGGCGTCACTTGCCTGACGCGTCCGCCTCCTCGACGCGCGCGACCCGGGCCCCGGCCCGGTTCGAGGTCACGATGTTGAGCGACTTGAGCTTGCGATGCAGCGCCGAACGCTCCATGCCGACGAAATTCGCGGTTCTCGAGATGTTGCCGCCGAAGCGGTTGATCTGGGTGAGGAGATAGGCCCGCTCGAACATCTCCCGCGCCTCGCGCAGGGGCAATGCGGCCAGGGCGCCGCTCAGCGTGATCTCCTCGTCGGACTCGGCCTCGGTGTCGCCGCGCGGGATCTCGCGCGCCGTGATCGGCCCGGTCCCCTCGCCCAGGATCAGGACCCGCTCGACGACATTGCGCAGCTGGCGCACGTTGCCCGGCCAGCTCATGGTCTGAAGGACCGCGGCGGCCTCGTCCGACAGTTCGCGCATCGGCAGACCCTCGGTGCGGTGGAACTCGTCGATGAAATGCCGGGCCAGTTCGGGAATGTCCTCGCGCCGCTCCTCGAGAGACGGAACCGCGATCGGCACCACGTTCAGCCGATGATAGAGCTCCTCGCGGAAGCGCCCGTCCTCGATGGCGCGCGGAAGATCGGCACGCGTCGAGGACATGACCCGCACGTCGACGCGCACCTTGTCGCCGCCTCCCACCCGCGTGAACGTCTGGTCGACAAGGACGCGCAGGATCTTCGACTGCGTCCCAAGGGGCATGTCGGCCACCTCGTCGAAGTAGAGGACGCCGCCGTGCGCCTCTTCCAGAAGGCCGCGCTCGACGCCCCGGTCCGGGCTTTCGCGCCCGAAGAGCACCTCTTCCATCCGGTCGGGTTCGATGGCCGCGCAGGCGACCGAGACGAACGGCCCGTCGGCGCGGTTCGAATGGGCGTGGATATAGCGCGCGGCCGTCTCCTTGCCCACGCCGGCGGGTCCCGTCAGCATCACGCGGCTGTTCGATCGCGTCACCTTGTCAAGCTGGGACTTCAGCGCCCGGAACGCCGGCGAACTGCCCACCATGACCGAAAGCGCCGTCTCTCGGCGGCGCAGTTCGGCGTTCTCGCGGCGCAGGCGCGAGGCCTCCATCGCGCGCCGGATCACGACCATCAGCTGGTCGATGTTGAAGGGCTTCTCGATGAAGTCATAGGCGCCCTGCTTGATCGCGGCGACGGCGATCTCGATGTTCCCGTGCCCCGAGATGATGACGACAGGGATGTCGGGATTGTCGCGCTTGACCGTCTTCAGGATGTCGATGCCATCCATCCGGCTGTCCTTCAGCCAGATGTCGAGGATGATGAGGCCGGGCGGCTCGGAATTGATCGCCTGCATGCATTCGTCGGAATTGGCGGCAAGACGTGTCTGATAGCCCTCGTCCCGCAGAATGTCCGAGATGAGTTCGCGGATATCGCGTTCATCGTCGACGATCAGGATATCGCTCATGCCAGAACCTCCCGGGCGGGCGCCCGATATCTTGTTTGTGTCGTTCTTCCGGAAACGGCCTGTCCCATCACGCCACCTCCGACGTCGGCCGCGCGCCGTCCTCGGCCTCGAGGACGGGAAGTGTGACGCGCGCCTCGGCCCCGCGCCAGTCGGTATCGTCGAACGGCTCGGCGTCGGACAGTTCCAGCTGGCCGCCGTGCTCTTCGACGATCTTGCGCACGATCGGCAGGCCGAGACCCGTGCCCTTCTCTCGTGTGGTCACGTAGGGCTCGAACAGGCGCGCCCGATCCGGCGGCAGCCCGATGCCGTTGTCGGCGATGGAGATCCGCACCTGCCCGTCGCCACCGGCGACGGTCACGCGGATCTCCGGCGTCCAGCCCTCGTCGCCCATCTTTTCCCTTCTTGCCTCAATGGCTTCGCCTGCGTTCTTGATGAGATTTGTCAGGGCCTGGCCCAGCATGGTCTGGTCGACCTCGGCCCGGATCGGCGTCTCGGGCAGGGTCACGCTCATGCGCACGCCCGGCATTGCCGCCTCTTGCAGCGTGACGGCGTCGCGGACAAGAGCGACGACGTCATGGGCCGCGCGGTCGGGCTCGGGCATGCGGGCGAAGCGAGAGAACTCGTCGACAATGCGGCGCAGGTCGTTCGTCTGGCGCACGATGACCTCGGTCATCTGCTCGAGGTCGGCGGCATCCTCGGGCGGCAGCTGGCGGCGATACTTGCGCTTGATCCGCTCGGCCGAGAGCTGAATGGGCGTCAGGGGGTTCTTGATCTCGTGCGCGATGCGGCGGGCAACGTCGCCCCAGGCCGCCATGCGCTGGGCCGAGACAAGGTCGGTCACGTCGTCGAAGGCAAGGACATAGCCTTCCAGGATGTCGTTCGCCTTTCGGCGGACCGACAGTCGCGCAAGAAGGTGTTCGACCCGCCCGTCGCGGCTCACGCGGACCTCTTCCTGCGCGCTTTCCCCGGTGCCTTCCCGCAGCTTCCGGAACAGCCCCATGAATTCGGGGGCGACCTTCGCAAGCTCGGCGCCATGTTCCGGCTTGGCCTCCAGCCCCAGAAGGCGCATGGCCGACCGGTTCATGAAATCGATGCGGCCTTCGGCGTCCAGGCCGATGACGCCCGCCGTCACCGAGCCGAGCACCGAATCAAACAGTCGCCGGCGGCGCTCGCTCTGGCGGTGGCTTTCGAGGATCGCCTCGCGCTGGGCCTTGAGCTGGCGCGTCATCTGGTTGAAGAGCCGTCCCAGCATGCCGATCTCGTCGGTGTCACCCGTGTCGGTGACCTGCACGTCGAGGTCGCCCTGGCCGACGCGCTGGGCCGCCGAGGCAAGCCTGCCCACCGGCTGGGCGATGCGCTCGGCAAACCAGAGCCCGAGCCAGATCGACGCGATGATGAGAAGCGTCGCGAACCCGATGTAGAGAAGCCCGAATTCGAACAGAAGCCGTCCCCGCTCGGCCTCGAGCCGGCGGTAGAAGGCCACCGTCTCCTTCGTGTCGTCCAGAAGATTGAGAAGGGCGCCGTCGACCTCTCGGGTAATGTAGAGGTAGCGGTCGACGAAGCTGTCGAGCCGCACGAGCGCCCGGAACTCGTCATTGTTCCAGTCCTCGATGATGACCACCTCGCCGGCGCGGGCGCGGGCCATCTCGTCGTCCGAGGGGCGCTCGAAGTCGAACAGATAGCTGCGGTCGCCGCGGGCGCGAATGTCGCCGGTTCCGTCGAGCACGTAGGCTTCCTTGATGCCGCGCTGGATCTGCCCCTGCGCCTGGACGAGAAGCTGGCGCAGCTCTCCGTCAGGCAGGAAGGGAAGGTTCCGCCGGGCTTCGGACAGGAAACGCGCCAGCGCGCGGGCGTCCGCCTCGAGGGCCGAGCGGTGCTCCTGCTCGTAAGCCTCGGCCGCGGCCATCGAGGCGCCGACCACCCGCTGAACCCGGTCCGAGAACCAGCCCTCGAGGCCGAAGTTCACCGTCAGCGTGGCAAAGACCGCCACAAGGACCGTCGGCACCAGCGCGACCAGCGCAAACACCCCCGTCAGACGCAGGTGCAAACGCGATCCCGCCGACCGCGCCCGCCGCGCCGCAATCATCCGCGCGACGCGGATGAGGACCATCGCCGTCAGCGCAAGGACATAGACAAGGTCGGTCAGAAGAAGAAGCCGAAGCCCGGTCGATGTGGTGACTTCGCCAAGCGGCCCCAGGACGAGATAGGTCGCCAGCGCCAGGACCGGCCCCAACACCACGAGCCCCAGCGTCGCCGCGTTGCGCACGCGCCGCTGGCGCCGCAGACGCACCAGCCTTTGGAATGTCGCGCTGTTTCCGGGACCACTCAACGTATCGACCCTGCACCGCAAGACCACCACATGATGTGGTTGGCTGTCGGGCATAGCCGATATGCAATGCCCTGTTGCCCTTTTACATCAATCGGCGCCGTCGTGTCACGGGAATATCCAGATCCGCGATCTTCTTGCGCAACGTGTTTCGGTTGATGCCCAGAAGTTCCGCCGCCCGGGCCTGATTACCCCCTGTCGCGTCGAGACAAATCTCGATGAGCGGGTATTCGACCTCGTGCAGGATCCGCTGGTAGATGCCCGGCGGCGGCAGCTCTCCGCGGTGCAGGTCGAAATAGCGCCGAAGGTGGCGACGCACCGAATCGCCCAACCGATCGCCGTCGCCCGCGGGCGCGGCGCGTTCGGCCCTCGGCTGCTGGCCGAGGATGGCCTCGACCTCGGCCGCGGTGATGGTTTCGCCCGCGGCGGTGACGGCAAGCCCGCGGATCACGTTTTCGAGCTGACGCACATTCCCGGGCCAGCCATAGCGCAAGAGCGCCGGCAGCGCGTCCTCGGCAAGGCGCGGGGCGGTGCCGGTCTCTCGCTGGACGCGGGCCAGGAAATGCTCGGCCAACGGGGCGATGTCCTCGAGCCGGGCGACAAGCGGCGGCACGTCGATGGCGACGCCGGCAAGCCGGTAGTAGAGATCGCTGCGAAATCCGCCGTCGAGAAGCCGTGTCTCGATCCCGGCGCACGCAATGGCGACGATGCGCGGCGCCGGGTCGGACAGCGCATCGAGCGCCCGCGCAAGACGCAGCTGCGCTTCCGCGGAAAAATCGCCCACCTCGTCGATGACAAGCGTGCCGCCCCGGGCCCGGGCCACCAGCCGCTCGACCCCGTCGGGCGCTTCGGCGTCGGCGGCGTTGACGACCACGAACGGCCGGCCGCGACGATCGGAAAAGTCGTGGATGGCCGAAGCGATGAGCGATCGGCCGGTCCCCGTCTCTCCGCGCACCAGAACCGGCAGGTCGGCATTCATGACCCGCGCCACCACCTTGTAGAGCGCCTGCATCTCGGCCGTCCGTCCGACAAGGGGCAGATCCTCGGACAGGGGCGCGGGATCGGGCGTCGTGGCGGGGCGGGCACGCTGACGCCCTTCGGACAGGGCGCGGGCGGCGCGCTTCATCAGCTCGGGCAGGTCGAAGGGCTTCGGCAGATAGTCATAGGCGTTCCCGTCGGCCGCCTCGATGGCCGTCACGATGGTGTTGCGCGCCGAGATGATGATGACCGGCAACTCGGGCCGACTCTCACCGATCTGGCGCAGGGCTTCGAGCCCGCTGCCGTCGGGCATCACCACGTCCGAGATCACCAGATCGCCCCGCCCCTCGTCCACCCAGCGCATCAGGGTCGCAATCGACGACGTCGCATGCACCTTGCAGCCCGCGCGGGTCAGCGCCCGGGACAGGACCGTGCGGATCGTCCGGTCGTCGTCGGCAACAAGAACGGTGCCATCCATCACATTTCCTCCGATGTCGCCTGTTCGGGGCCGGCCCGTCGCAGGGCGATGCGAAACACGGTATGGCCGGGGGCCGTCTCGACGCCGACCAGCCCGCCGTGATCCGACACGATACGTGCAACGAGAGCCAGCCCCAGCCCGGTGCCGTTCTCGCGGCCCGAGACGAAGGGGTCGAAGGCGGCCTCGACAAGATCGGGCGGCAGGCCCGGGCCGTCGTCGATGACCTCGATCTGAAGCGGCGCCGGAAGGCCCTCTCCCGCCGCGCCGCGCACGCGGATCGCCGGGTCATAGCGGGTCCGAAGCCGGATCGTGCCGCCTTGGGGCTGGGCCTCGGCCGCGTTCTTCACAAGGTTCAGGACCGCCTGCAGAAGCTGGTCGGCGTCGGCCAGGGCAAGCGGCAGCGAGGGATCGTATTCCTCGACAAGGGTCATGTGCGCGGCGAACCCCACCTCGGCCGAGCGCCGGGCGCGGTGCATGACGTCGTGCACATTAACCGGCCCGAGCGACGGCGGCGGCATGTTGCCGACGGCCTCGACCCGGGCGAGAAGATCGCGCACGCGCATCGCCTCGGCCACGATGAGGTCCGTAAGCTCCCGGTCCCCGGGCGACAGGTTCATGGCCAGAAGCTGGGCCGCGCCGGTGATCCCGGCAAGCGGGTTCTTGATCTCGTGCGCCAGCATGTCGGCCATGCCGATGGCCGTCCGCGCCGCGCTTCGCGGCGCCCCGGCCTGGCCCAGCCGTTCGGCAAGCTCTTGGGGGGTCATCAGCACAAGGACCTTCCCCGAGCCGTCGGTGAACGGCGCGATCTGGAGCGCCGTATGCACAGGCCGCCGCGCGTCGGACCCGACCGCGGCCTCGTTCACGAAGACGGGCGAGCCCCGCTGACGCGCGCGCGCAAGTTCGCCATCAAGCGGCGGCTCGGCGGCGACGCTGGTCAGGAAGGGCCGGCCGATCAGCACGCGCCGGGATGCATTCAGGAAGTGCTCGCCCGCGGGGTTGACGTCGGCAATCCGGTCCTCGTGGTCCAGAAGCACGGCCGGCATGGGAAGGGCCGACCACAGTGCCTCGGCCCCGGCGTTCATGCCACGAGCCTTTCGCCCCGGATGGCGCGGTCCATGTCAGCCATCACCTGCCGCGGCTCGGTGCCGGTCAGCACGGCCCGCCGCAAGGCCTTCGGCGCGCCCAGATCGTCAAGATACCAGCCAAGATGCTTGCGCGCGACCCGCATGCCAAGCGCCTTGCCGTAAAAGCTCAGCATATCCTCGTAATGCGTTGCAATCATGTCAAGAAGTTCACCCCCGGCCGGCACCCGCACCGATGGCGCGCCGAAAAGCGCATGGGCGATCCCGGCCAGAAGCCAGGGCCGCCCCTGGGCGCCGCGCCCCACCATCACGCCCGCCGCCCCCGAAAGCTCCAGCGCCTTCCGGGCCGAGGGGACATCGACAATGTCGCCGTTGGCGATGACCGGAAGCGAAACGGCGTCGACCACCTCGCCGATCGCGGCCCAGTCGGCCCGGCCCTTGTAGAACTGCGCGCGCGTGCGGCCGTGGACCACGATCATCCGCACGCCCGTGTCGGCCAGCCGCCGGGCAATGGCGGCCGCGTTCCGGCTTTCGTCGTCCCAGCCAAGGCGCATCTTCACCGTCACCGGGACCGAAACCGCCGAGACCACGGCCTGGACAAGGCGCACGGCGTTGTCCGGGTCGCGCATGAGCGCCGAGCCCGACCAGCCGTTCACCACCTTCTTCGCCGGACAACCCATGTTGAAGTCGATCAGCCGGGCGCCATTGGCCTCTACCATGCGTGCGGCCTCGGCAAGCCAATGGGGGTCGCGCCCGGCAAGCTGCACGGCCGTGCCGTCCGCATCGAGCCCGAGCGCGGCGCGTTCGCGCACGCCGGGCTTGGCCTGCACCATCTCCTGGCTTGCGACCATTTCCGACACGACCAGACCGGCGCCGAAGCGCGCCACCAGCCGGCGAAACGGCAGGTCGGTTATCCCGGCCATCGGCGCAAGAAGCACGGGCGGCGAGATCTCGAGGTCTGCCAGTTTTATGGTCAATTGCCCAATCCTTGTGCGTGCGGTCCCGAACTAGCCGATCCGCGTGCAGCCGGCAAGGCCGGCAACGCCCGTGCGTCGCCAAGGGCCATTGCCGACCCGGCGCCCCGAAAATAGAGAGGGGCCATGACGACACGCACCGGAACTCCGCCCGGACCCGACGCCGTGGGCGCGGTCATCGTGGCCGCGGGCAAGGGCATGCGCGCAGGCGGCGGCCTGCCCAAACAGTATCGGCGGCTCGGCGGGCGGCCGGTCGTCGCGCGCTCGGTCGAGGCCTTCGTCCGCCACCCGAATGTCGGACCCGTCGTCGTCGTCATCGCCTCGGGCGAGGATGCGCGGCTTGCCGAAGCGCTCGGCCCGGAACTTTTCGCGCGCGTGATCGTCGCGACCGGCGGCGCCAGCCGGGATGCGTCGGTTCGATCCGGGCTGGCGGCGCTGCCGCCCGGCGTCCGGCGGGTCCTGATCCACGATGCCGCCCGGCCCCTTGTCCCGGCGGCACTGATCGGGCGCGTGCTCGAGGCCCTGAAGGCCGGTCCGGCCGCCGCGCCGGCCGTGCCGGTCACGGATGCCCTCTGGCGCGGGGCCGACGGCCGCGTGCAGGAGATCGTCCCGCGCGAAGGGCTCTTTCGCGCCCAGACCCCGCAGGGTTTCGAGCTTGAAGCCATCCGCGCCGCCCACGCCGCCTGGCAGGACCGAGAGCCGGCCGCCGATGACGTGGCCGTAGCGCTTGCCGCCGGCCTTGACGTGCAGATCGTCGAAGGCGATGAGGTCAACATGAAGATCACCACCGCCGCCGATTTCGATCGGGCCGCGCGCCTTCTGGGCGTAGAGAAGGGGGAATGATGGACATCCGGCTGGGCAACGGGTTCGACGTTCATGCCTTCGCGCCCGGCGACGGGGTGACGCTTTGCGGCGTGCGCGTGCCCTTCGACCGCACGCTGTCGGGACATTCCGACGCCGACGTCGGTCTTCACGCCATTACCGACGCGATCCTGGGCGCGCTTGCCGATGGCGACATCGGCCGGCACTTCCCGCCCACGGATCCCCGATGGAAAGGGGCGCCGTCGCGCCTCTTCCTCGAATTCGCCGCCCGGCGCGCCGCCGAGCGCGGCTATCGGGTGGCGAACGTCGACTGCACACTGGTCTGCGAGCGCCCGAAGATCGGGCCGCATGCTGCGGAAATGCGCGCCTTCGTGGCCGAGACGCTGGCCATCGGGGTCGACAGAGTCTCGGTCAAGGCGACGACGTCCGAACGGCTTGGCTTCACGGGCCGGGAAGAGGGGATCGCGGCGCTTGCCACCGCGGCGCTGGTGGCGGCATGAGCCGCCTTGTCGCCACGCTTTTCGGCATCGGCCACCTGCGCCCGGCGCCGGGAACCTGGGGTTCGGCGGCGGCCGTGCCGATGGCCTGGCTTCTGCACGGGCTGGGCGGGTTCCCGCTTCTGGCACTGGCAACGCTTGCGACCTTCGGGCTTGGCTGGTGGGCGACCTGGCGCGCCACCGACGGCAAGGCCGAACACGATCCGAAAGAGATCGTCATCGACGAGGTCGTGGGCCAGTGGATCGCCCTTTGGCCTCTCTCGGCGGGGCTGTGGCATGCGGGGGTCGCGCCCTGGGTCTTCCCCTACCCCGGCTGGATCGGGGGGTTTCTGATGTTCCGGCTCTTCGACATCTGGAAGCCCTGGCCGGTGTCGGCCTTCGACCGGCGCACGACGCCCTTCGGCGTCATGATGGACGACGTCGCCGCCGGCATCCTTGCGGCCATCGTCGTGACCGCCGCGGCGGCGATTGCGCATGGGTGGATCGGATGACACGGCCACTGGCGGAACGGCTTCTCGACATCGCGCGCGGGCGCGGCCTCATGATCGCCACGGCCGAAAGCTGTACGGGGGGCATGGTCGCCGCGGCGATCACCGACATTCCGGGCTCGTCCACGATCTACGACCGCGGCGCCGTCACCTACTCGAATGCGGCGAAAAGCGACATGCTGGGCGTCCCGGCCGAGCTGATCGCCCGCCACGGCGCCGTGTCCGAGCCTGTGGCGCGCGCCATGGCGGCGGGCATCCTGGACCGCTCGGGGGCCGATCTGGCCGTCGCGACGACCGGCATTGCGGGTCCGGGCCCGTCCGAGCACAAGCCGGAAGGGCGGGTCTGCTTCGGCCTCGCCGTCCGGGGCGGCGACGTCGCGACCGAAACGGTCGAGTTCGGCGCGCTCGGCCGCGACACGGTCCGGCTGGAGGCGACGCGCCATGCGCTTCGGCTTCTCATCCGGGCGGCGCTGAAGGGCGCCGGGCCCAAAGGGCCGGCCTGACGGCCAGCACGTCCCTGCTCAAAAAATGGGCAACGGCGACGGGGCGCGCCCGGAAACCGGTCAATCCGCGTTCCGGACGCCCCACCGCCGCAATCTGCACTGGACCCGGAAGCGCGTCATCCGACATTGAGCGCAAACCGTGGGCCAAGACAGAAGGGATTGCCATGAACGCCGCCGACACCGCCTGGATCATGACCGCCACGGCACTGGTCCTTTTCATGTCGCTGCCGGGGCTTGCGCTTTTCTATGGCGGGCTCGTCCGGGCGCGCAATGTCCTCAGCGTCCTCATGCAGTGTTTCGCCATCGCCTGCGTGGCCAGCGTCGTCTGGCTGGCGGTCGGCTATTCGATCGCCTTCGGCGACGGCGGCGCCTATTGGGGCGGCCTTGGCAAGGCGTTCCTTGCCGGCATCGGTCCCGACACGCTGTCCGGCACCCTGCCCGAGGTTCTTTTCTTTGCCTTCCAGATGACCTTTGCCGTCATCACGCCCGCCCTGATCGTCGGCGCCTATGTCGAGCGCATCGGCTTCGGCTTCGTCCTTCTCTTCTCGGCGCTCTGGCTGGTTCTTGTCTATGCCCCGGTGACCCACTGGATCTGGGGCAACGGCTTTCTGGCCGACGGCGGGATCTTCGGCGACATCGGCGTCAGGGACTTCGCCGGCGGCATTGTCGTCCACGAGACGGCGGGCCTTGCCGCCCTCGTTCTGGCCGCGGTTCTGGGACCGCGCCGCAACCGCGTTCCGCCGCACAACCCCGGAATGGTGGTCATGGGCGCCGGCATGCTGTGGGTCGGCTGGTTCGGCTTCAACGGCGGCTCGGAACTGGCCGCCAATGGTGGCGCGGCGATGGCGATTGCGGTCACGCATGTCTCGGCCGCCACGGCGTCGCTGAGCTGGGCGGCGTGGGAACGGTTCCGGCACGGCAAGGCATCGGTCGTCGGCCTCGTGACCGGCACGATCGCCGGGCTGGCCTCGATCACCCCGGCGTCGGGGTTCGTCGGTCCGGTCGAGGCCCTTGTCATCGGCGCCATCGCCGGCGTGCTCTGCCAGGAGGCGATCAATGTCGTCAAGGTCCGGGCCGGCATCGACGA
>RFGD01000355.1 GCA_003696705.1 Alphaproteobacteria bacterium
GCCACTGCCGCCGGGCGTGCCCGGCGAGTTGTGCATTGCCGGGCCGGCACTGGCCTGCGGCTATGTCGGTGATCCGCAGGCCACGGCCGAGCGTTTCGTTTTCAGTGAGTGGCTGGGCGAGCGTGTGTACCGGACGGGTGATCGTGCGCGGCTGCGTGGTGATGGTGAGCTGGAGCTTTTGGGTCGGCTGGACGGGCAGCTGAAGCTGAGGGGTTACCGGATCGAGCCTGGGGAAGTGGAGGCGGTGCTGGTTTCGCACCCGGCGGTGTCGGCGGCGGTGGTGGGCCTGTCCGGCGAGGGTGCCGGGGCGCGGCTGGCGGCGTGGGTGGTGCTGCGCGAGGCGGTGGCGATCGAGGCCTTGCGCGAGTGGCTGGCGGCGCGGCTGCCGGGGTACATGGTGCCGGGGGCCTGGCAGGTGCTCGAGCGTCTGCCGCGGACACCGAACGGCAAGCTGGACCGGGGCGCGTTGCCGGCGCCGGCGGCGGTGGTGCCGGCGGGTCGGGGCCCGGCGACGGCGCTGGAGGGGCTGGTCTGTGAGCTGTTTGCCGGGGTGCTGGGTTTGGCGAGCGTGCCGGCGGACGGGGATTTCTTTGCGCTGGGCGGGCATTCGCTGCTGGCGGTGCAGCTGGTCTCGCGGCTGCGGGATGCGCTGGAGGTGGAGCTGCCGCTGCGGGCGGTGTTCGAGTCGCCGACGCCGGCGGGGCTGGCGGCGGTGCTGGCGGCGCAGGGCCAGGCGGCGGTGCCGGCGGAGCGCCTGCTGCCCCGGCATGGTGATCAGGAGGCGCCGGCGTCGCTGATGCAGCAGCGGCTGTGGTTCCTGGACCAGCTGGAGCCTGGCAGTGCGGTGTACAACCTGGCGGTGGCGCTGCGCTTGTCGGGCGAGCCGGACGTGGCGGCGCTGCAGGCGGCGGTGGACGGTCTGGTGGCGCGGCAGGCGGTGCTGGGCAGCCGGATCGTGGCGCGGGACGGCGAGCCATGGCAGTTGCCGTGCGGGCGGCCGGTGCGGTTGGAGGAGCGGCTGGTGACGGCGGACGGGCTGGAGGCGGCGCTGTCGGGGTATGCGTCGGCGCCGTTCGACCTGGCGGCAGGACCGCTGCTGCGGGTGGGTCTGTTCCGGGGTGCCGGCTCGCCGGTGCTGGCGGTGGTGGTGCATCACATCGTGGCCGATGGCTGGTCGCTGGGGATCCTGCTGGCGGAGCTGGGGGCGCTGTACGGGGCGGCGCTGCGGGGCGAGCCGGCGGAGCTGGCGCCGTTGCCGGTCAGCTATGCGGACTATGCGCGCTGGCAGCGCGACTGGCTGGCCGGGGAGCGGCTGGCGGCGCAGCTGGACTACTGGCGCTCACAGCTCGCCGGCGCGCC
>RFGD01000059.1 GCA_003696705.1 Alphaproteobacteria bacterium
AGGGCCACGCGCGCAACCGCCTGGGCGACGCGGTCGGTGTCCTCGACGGCCGCACCTTCGGGCAGGTCGATGACCACCTGAAGCTCGGACTTGTTGTCGAAGGGCAGAAGCTTCACGGCGACATCGCGCGTGTAGAGAAGCCCGAGCGAGCCGAAAGAGAGCCCGGCGACGACGAGAAGGAACAGAAGGCTGCCCGTCCGCGTGGCCAGAACGGGTCGGGCAATGGTCCGGTAGATCGCCCCGAGACGTCCCCCGCCGTGGGCTTCTTCCTCGAGCTCGTGATCCTCGACCGGCGCGCGCCCCGCGACCTTCATCATGAGCCAGGGCGTGATCATGACCGCCACGAAGAACGAAAAGATCATCGCCGCCGAGGCCACGGCCGGGATCGGGCTCATGTACGGCCCCATGAGCCCCGACACGAAGAGCATCGGCAGAAGCGCCACGACGACCGTCAGCGTGGCGACGATGGTCGGGTTTCCGACCTCGGCCACGGCCTCGACCGCCCGGCGCAGCCGGTCCTTGGTCGAGCGCATGCACCAGTGGCGGTCGATGTTCTCGATGACGACGATGGCGTCGTCGACAAGGATGCCGATCGAGAAGATGAGCGCAAAGAGCGACACCCGGTTGAGGGTGTAGCCCATGATCCAGGCGGCAAAGAGCGTCAGGAGGATCGTCACCGGAATGACGACGGCCACGACCACCGACGCGCGCCAGCCGATCGCAAGAAGGACAAGGAAGATGATCGACACGGTGGCAAGGCCGAGATGGAAGAGAAGCTCGTTGGCCTTCTCGTTGGCCGTCTCGCCATAGTTCCGCGTCACCTCGACGCCGATGCTGTCGGGAATGAGCTCGCCTTCCAGATCGTGCACCCGTTCGAGGATGTCCTCGGCCACCCAGACGGCATTCGCCCCGGCACGCTTGGCGATGGCAAGCGTCACCGCCGGACGGCGCATCGGCGCCCCGTCGGCCCCGCGGGTGACCGTTGCCACGCGCCGGTCGGCCGTGTCGGGCACGAAGCGCACCCGGGCAACGTCGCGGACATAGACCGGCCGACCGTCGCGGGTCGTCAGCAGAAGGTTGGCGATCTCGGCCGGGGCCGTCAGGGTCCGGCCCGCTTCGAGGTCGATCATCTGCCCGCCGTCGCGGATGCGCCCGGCCCCGAAGGTGCGGTTCGCGCCCTCGACCTTGGCGGCGAGTTGCTGAAGCGTGACGCCGTAAAGGGCAAGACGCTCGGGGTCGGGCTCGATGCGAATGGCCTCCGGCGCCTCGCCGACGATATAGGTCAGCCCGACGTTCTCGATCTTGGCCAGTTCGACCTGAAGCGCGCGCGCGATGCGCGTCAGATCGTTCGCGGTGACCGCGCCGGCACCGGGCTTCGGCGAGAGCGTCAGGGTGACGATGGCCACGTCGTCGATGCCGCGCGCGACAATGAGCGGTTCCGGAATGCCGACGGGGATGCGGTCGAGGTTTGCGCGCACCTTCTCGTGCACGCGCAGGATCGCGTCGTCGGCATCCGTGCCGACCTCG